>JANPGL010000144.1:0-2979 GCA_031423915.1 Actinomycetes bacterium
TCCGCGCGACGTGATGCTGGTCCAGGCCGGCACGCTGCCCAAGACGTCGAGCGGCAAGCTCCAGCGGGCGCGCTGTCGCGACCAGTACCTGAGCGAGGCGCTCGACCTGCTGGGCTGACCGTGGGGCGCCGGGCTCGTCCCGCGGCCTACCCGCCGGTAGCATCAATCCGTCGTGGGCCGGCAGAGCCCTCGCCGCAGCCAGGGGGAGGGCTCCGATGCCGTCGATCATCGAGATGCTGGAAGGCGATCCGCAGCGCGTGCTGGGGTTCGATCCCGACGAACTCCGGGCCAAGTACCTCCACGAGCGCGACCGGCGCCTGCGCGAAGAAGGTAGCGAGCAGTACGTCGAGGTGACGGGCGACTTCGCCCGCTACGACGACGACCCCTACACGAAGCGGGTCGAGCGCGAGCCGGTCGACACCGACGTCGAGGTGGCCGTCATCGGCGGCGGCTTCGGTGGCCTCCTCATGGGCGGGCGCCTGCGCGAAGCCGGCTTCACCGACATCCGCCTCGTCGAGCGCGGCGGCGACGTCGGCGGTACCTGGTACTGGAACCGGTACCCGGGCGCGGCGTGCGACGTGGAGTCGTACGTGTACCTGCCGCTCCTCGAGGAGCTGAACTACGTCCCCAAGCACAAGTACTCGTTCGCGCCCGAGATCCTCGAGCATTCGCGCAACATCGCCCGCCACTTCGGGCTCTACGACGGCGCCCTCCTCCAGACCTCCGTCACCGAGATGCGCTGGGACGAGGACAGCTCGCGCTGGATCATCACCACCGACCGGGGCGACACGTTGCGCGCCCAGTTCGTGGCCATGGCCAACGGGCCGCTCAACCGGCCGAAGCTGCCGGGCATCCCGGGCCTGTCGACGTTCACGGGTCATACGTTCCACACGAGCCGGTGGGACTACGACTACACCGGCGGCACGAGCGAGGGGAACCTCACCGGCCTGGCCGACAAGCGCGTCGCCATCATCTGTACGGGCGCCACCGCCGTGCAGTGCATCCCGCACCTCGGTCGCTCGGCGCAGCACCTCTACGTGTTCCAGCGCACGCCCTCGTCGGTCGACGTCCGCAACAACCGTGAGACCGACCCCACCGAGTTCGCCGACCTTCCCGCGGGTTGGCACGAGCGGCGCATGGACAACTTCAACGTGCTCGTATCGGGCGGCGATCAGGATCAGGACCTGGTGGCCGACGGCTGGACCGACATCTTCCGCAACCTCACCGGCACGGCGGCCAAGCAGGCGTCGCGCGAGCTCGGTCGGCGGCTCACCAGCGGCGAGAAGGGCAAGCTGATGGTGCTGGCCGACTACCAGAAGATGAACTCGGTTCGCGACCGGATCGAGGACATCGTGGACGACCCGGCCACGGCCGAGGCGCTCAAGCCGTGGTACCGCCAGTTCTGCAAGCGGCCCTGCTTCCACGACGACTACCTGCCCACGTTCAACCGGCCCAACGTCACGCTGGTCGACACGGGCGGCAGCGGCGTCGAGCGCATCACCGAGACGGGCGTGGTGGTCGACGGCGTCGAGTACGAGGTCGACTGCATCGTGTTCGCCACCGGCTTCGAGACGGGCACGGCCTACACGCGGCGCGCCGGTTACGAGATCGTGGGCCGCGACGGCCGGACGCTCACCGACCAGTGGGCCGGCGGCATGAAGACGCTGCACGGCCTCATGACGACCGGGTTCCCGAACTGCTTCTTCCTCGGCTTCACCCAGACGGCGGTCACCGTCAACATCCCCCACGCCCTCAACGAGCAGGCCAAGCACGTGCGCTACATCCTGGCCGAAGCCCGGGACCGGGGGGCCACGGTCGTGGAGCCCACGGCCGAGGGCGAGCAGGGCTGGGTCGACGAGATGGCGTCGAAAGCACGGCTCGGCGCCCGCTTCTACGCCGAGTGCACCCCCGGCTACTACAACAACGAGGGCAAGGTCGGCTCGAGCGGTGGCTTCTGGGCCAACAGCTACGGGGCCGGCTCGGTGAAGTTCTTCCGCATGCTCGGCGAGTGGCGCGACACGGGCGAGCTGCCCGGCCTCGAGCTGCGCTGAGGGGTCAGCCCTTCCAGCTCGCCATCCAGCCGGGCAGGAACGCGCCGGCGTCGACGGCGTCACCGGTCTCGAACAGGCGGGTGACGATCCGGTCGAACAGGGCGACGCCGCGCTCGTTGGCCGGGTCGAGCTGGCCGATGCCGCCGGCCATGGCCACCATCCACATCAGCGTGCCCTTGCGGTAGCCGTCGAGCACGTCGTCTCCGCTCGGTGCGTCGACCCCACCGGCCACCAGCGTGCGCACGTAGAGGGCGACGAGCTCGTCGAGGTGGCGCGCCCGCACGTCGGCCTCGAGGTTCGTGGCCGTGAAGTACACGACGTCCGACAGCCCGGGCGCCTTGGTGCTCATCTGCCAGTCGACGAGGGTGACCGAGCCGTCGGGGCCGAACATCATGTTGTCGAGGCGGAAGTCGCCGTGGATGATCGTCACCGGGTCGTTCACGTACAGGTCGAGGAAGTCGGCACACGTGGGGCCGAACTCCTCCACCCACCCGAGCGTGCGCGCCGGCAGGCGGTCCTTGAAGCGCTCCTCGAACGACGGCCAGCCGGCCAGGAACATCGGCGTGACCAGCTTGGTGGTGGCGTCGTCGATGCGGGGCATCCAGTCGAGCTCGTCGAGCGCCGGATGCTCCCACCACTGGGCGTGGAAGCGCCCGATGTACTCGATGACCTGGCGCGCCTGATCGATGGTGGCGCCGAGGACCTGATCGCCGGCGCGGGCCGGGGCCAGGTCTTCGAGGATCAGGCAGAACCGGCCCGCTTCGGGGTCGAGCAGGTTGACGTGCGGCGTGGCGACACGGATCGACAACCGGGGCGCCACGTCGGCGTAGAAGCGCGCTTCGCGCTCCCAGAGGCGCAGCATCCCGCCGATCGCCCGGCCGCCGGGGTCAGCAGTGGGCAGTTTGGCGATGAGGCTGGTTCCGTCGCC
>JANPGL010000145.1:0-6085 GCA_031423915.1 Actinomycetes bacterium
CCCTCGCTGGCGATGACCCCGGGAGCCCTCGTCCGTCGTGTCCTGCCCGAGCGCGTGGAGCGCGCCGTGGCCGATGCCTATCGCGACGCCTTCGTCGACCTCGACGACCTGGCCCGTACCATCGGATCGCTCGGCCGCTTCGATACCGCCGTCGAGGTCGGCTGCGGCGAGGGCGCGCTGGCCACTCGCCTCACCCGCACCACCGACGCCACGATCCTGGGCATCGACATCGCACCGAACCCGGGCCGGAACTACACCGGCGCGCCCGGGCGGGCCGAGTTCCGCCAGCAGCGGGTCGAGGACCTGGTGGCCGAAGGGGCGACGGCCGACCTGGTCGTGCTGTCCGACGTGATCCACCACGTGCCCGACGGCGACCGTCCGGACTTCGTGCGCTCGTGCGTCGCGCTGGTCGCCCCCGGTGGCCTCCTGGTCGTCAAGGAGTGGGAGCGACGCTCGAACGCCTTCCACGCGCTGGCCTACGGCTCGGACCGCTACGTGAGCGGCGACCGGGGCGTCGCGTTCCTGTCCCGGGACGAACTGGTCGGGCTCCTCACGGCGACGGCCGGAGCCATGGCCGTCGTGTGCGAGGCGCGGATCCCCCCGAGGCGCAACAACCTGCTGCTCGCCCTCCGGGCGTGAGGAGCCGGGTCTGGCGCGGCCGACCTCGACGAAGTGCCCCAGGTGGGACTCGAACCCACACCGTGCGGATTTTGAGGCCGCTGCCTCTGCCGATTGGGCTACTGGGGCGCGGCGGGCAGCGTAGCGACTCCGCCGGCCCCGGCCACGGTCCGTTACCCGGCGGTAGGTCCGCACCCGGCGTCAGGGGCGCGTAACGTAGGTCGTCAGCGCGGCTGCCACCACCACCCGGCCCGCGTGCGTCCCAGGAGGACCGACCACACCGATGCTCGCCTTCACCTTCCCCGGCCAGGGCTCCCAGCGGCCCGGCATGGGTCGACCGTGGGTCGACCACGACAGCTGGGAGCTGGTCGAGGAAGCCTCGGTCGTCGCCGAGCGCGACGTGGCCCGCCTGCTCCTCGATGCCGACGCCGAGGAGCTGCGCGACACCCGAAACGCCCAGCTCACGACGTTCGTGTCGAGCCTCATGCTGCTCGATGCCGTCGAGCGCCTCGGCGTCGAGCCCGCCTTCTGCGCCGGTCACAGCCTCGGCGAGTACACCGCGCTCACGGCGTCGGGCGCGCTGAGCTTCGACGAAGGCGTCCGCCTGGTGTGCGAGCGGGCCGAGGCCATGCACGACGCCGGCCTCGAGAACCCCGGCACGATGGCCGCCGTCCTCGGGCTCGACGATGACCAGGTCGAGATCGCCTGCCGGCTGGCCGATGCCGACGTGTGGGTCGCCAACTTCAACGCGCCCGGCCAGGTCGTCATCGCCGGTTCGCCCGAAGGCGTCACGGCCGCGGGCGTGCGAGCCAAGGAGCTGGGGGCCAAGAAGGTCATGCCGCTGCAGGTGTCCGGCGCGTTCCACACCCCGTTCATGGCCGGGGCTCGAGACCGGCTGCGCAAGGCCATCGCCGAGGCCGATCCGCGCGACACCGAGGTGCCGATCGTGTCGAACGTCGACGCCGCCGCCCACGACAAGGGCGCCGAGTGGGCGGCGCTGCTGTCGGCGCAGCTGTCGTCGCCCGTGCGCTGGAAGCACTGCCTGCTCACGCTGGGCGAGCTCGGTGTCACCGACTACGTCGAGCTCGGGCCCGGAGGCGTGCTCACGGGCATGGCCAAGCGCACGCTCGACGGCGCCCGCACCATCTCGGTGTCCACACCCGACGAGCTCGACAAGCTGCTCGAGTTCCTCAACGGCGGTCGCGCACCGATGGCCGCGACGATGGAGGGCGAGCACCTGTTCGCCACCGAGCGCCTCGTCGTCTCCCCGGCAGCCGGCGTGTTCACACCGTCCGGCCTCATCGACGGCGCCCGCATCGAGGTCGGCGACGTGCTCGGCACCGTGCAGGGCCAGGAGGTCCGTTCACCCTTCAACGGCATCCTGCAGTCGTACATCTCGGTCGACGGCGAGCGGATCACCGCCCGCCAGCCGGTCGCGTGGCTGAGGACGCACTGATGCCCGCCATCCCGGCGTCGGCCCGCGGGGCACGCATCACGGGCTGGGGCGCGGCGCTGCCCGACAAGGTCGTCACGAACGACGACCTGACCGCCAGCGGCCTGGAGACGACCGACGAGTGGATCCGCGAGCGCACCGGCATCCACCAGCGTCACGTCGGCGGCAGCACGGCCAGCTTGTCGATCGAATCGGGACGCATCGCGCTCGAGCGCTCGGGGGTCGACCCCGGCGAGATCGACATGCTGATCCTCGCCACCACCACACCTGATCAGACCGTGCCGGCCACCGCGGTGCACGTGCAGGCCGAGCTCGGCCTGCGGTGCGGTGCGTTCGACGTCAACGCCGCCTGCTCGGGCTTCGTGTACGCGCTGGCGGCGGCACAGGGCTTCATCGCCATCGGCGCGCAGACGATCCTCGTGATCGGCACCGACACGCTGAGCCGGATCACCGACTGGACCGACCGCAACACCGCCATCCTGTTCGCCGACGGCTCGGGCGCCGTGGTCCTCGAGGCCACCGACGGGCCGGGCGAGATCCTGGGATGGGACATCGACGCCGACGGCACCGCCCGCGGCATCCTCTACGCCGACGTCGGCGCCTACCTCCACATGGACGGCAAGGAGGTGTTCCGTCGGGCCGTGCGCATCATGGTCGACTCGGCCGAGAAGTCGATGAAGGCCGCCGGCATCACGTCGGAGGACCTCGCCTTCGTCGTGCCCCACCAGGCCAACGCCCGCATCATCAAGGCCGCCTGCGACCGCCTGGGCGTCGGCCCCGAACGCACGGCCATGGTGCTCCACCGCACCGGCAACACGTCGTCGGCGTCGATCCCGCTCGCCCTCGTCGACTCGCTCGACAACCACAAGATCAAGCCGGGCGACCTGGTCCTGCTCGTCGGGTTCGGCGCCGGCATGACGGCCGCCTCGGCCGTCATCCGCTGGGGCACGCCCACGTGAGCCGCGTCGTCCTCGTCACGGGCGGATCGAAGGGCATCGGCCTGGCCATCGCCCGCCGGTTCGCCGCCCAGGGTGACAAGGTCGCCGTCACCTTCCACTCGTCGCCGCCACCCGACGGCTTCCTGGCCGTCAAGTGCGACGTCACGTCGGTGGCCGAGGTCGACGCGACCTTTGCCCAGATCGAGGCCGAGCTCGGCCCCGTGGAGATCCTGGTCTCGAACGCCGGCATCACCAAGGACAAGCTCCTGATGACGATGAGCGAGGACGACTTCACCTCGGTCGTCGACACGAACCTGACCGCGGCGTATCGCGTGTCCAAGCGAGCCGTGCGGGCGATGATGAAAGCCCGCACGGGTCGGATCGTGCTCGTCTCGTCGGTCGTGGGCCTCAGCGGCCAGGCCGGCCAGGCCAACTACGCGGCCTCGAAGGCCGGCCTCGTCGGCTTCGCCCGCTCGCTCGCCCGGGAGCTCGGGAGCCGCAACATCACGGTCAACGTCGTCGCGCCGGGCCCGGTCGACACCGACATGACCGCCGTCCTGTCCGATGATCTGAAGGCCAAGTTCGCCGACCAGGTGCCGCTCGGACGCTTCGCGTCGCCCGACGAGGTCGCCGGGGTCGTGTCGTTCCTGGCCTCCCCCGACGCCGCCTACATCACCGGCGCCGTCATCCCGGTCGACGGCGGCCTCGGACTCGGCCACTGACCACCGTGCCGACTGCGCGAGACTGCCCCGGGAACCCCGGCGCTCTCGCCGTCGTTCCACCACCCGCACCACCCCACCAAGGAGATCCCATCGTGGACGAAGCCCTGTTCGCCCGCTTCCGCAAGTGCGCCGTCGACGTCCTCAGCGTCGACGAAGCCAAGGTCGTTCCCGAGGCGAAGTTCGCCGAGGATCTCGACGCCGACAGCCTCGACCTGGTGGAGCTCGTGATGGCCCTCGAAGAGGAGTTCGGCGTCTCCGTGCCCGAGGAGGAGCTGGAAGGCATCGGCACCGTGGGCCAGGCCTACGAGCTCGTCACCGCGAAGCTCTGACCCGACCCATCCACCCCTTCAGGAGGTAGTGCCATGGACGGTCGCGACGGACGACGCGTGGTGATCACCGGGTACGGGGTCGTGGCACCCTGCGGCCTGGGCAAGGACGCGTTCTGGTCGGGCCTGCTCGGCCCGGGCGTCACCGGCGGCACCAAGACGGCCGTGAAGGACTGGGACCCGCTCCCGTACTTCGACGGCCCGAAGGACGCGCGGCGCGCCGACCGCTTCCAGCAGTTCGCCATGGCGGCGGCGGCCGAGGCGTTCGAACAGGCCGGGCGCGCCAGCGTCGACCCCGGCCGGTTCGGGGTCATCTTCGGCACCGGCGTCGGCGGCCTCGAGACCCTCGAGGAGCAGATCCAGATCCGCATCGAGAAGGGCGAGCGGCGCGTGTCGCCGTTCCTCGTCCCGATGATGATGGCCAACGCCGCCGGTGCGGCGATCTCCATGCGCTACGGCCTGCAGGGCCCGTGCGAGACCGTGGTGACGGCGTGCGCCGCCTCGACCCACGCCATCGGCCAGGCGGCCCGGCTCATCGCCTGGGGCCGGTGTGACGCGGTCGTGACCGGCGGTAGCGAGGCGGCCGGTACCGTCACGTCGCTGGCCGGGTTCGGCAACATGACCGCCCTGTCGTCGTCCGGGCGGTCGATGCCGTTCGACGCCGGCCGCGACGGCTTCGTGATGGGCGAGGGCGCCGGCGTGTTCGTGCTCGAGGAGCTGAGCGTGGCGCTGGCGCGAGGCGCCACCATCTACGGCGAGATCGTGGGCGCGGCGTCGAACGCCGACGCCCATCACATCACGGCGCCCGCCCCGGGTGGCACGGGCGCGGTCACCTGCATGGAACTGGCGCTGGCCGATGCCGGCCTGCGCGCCGAGGACATCCGCCAGATCAACGCCCACGGCACGTCGACCCCGTTGAACGACGCCGCCGAGGCCGAAGCGGTCACGAAGGTGTTCGGCACTCCGGGCCCGCCCATGACCTCCACGAAGGGCGTCACGGGGCATGCGCTCGGCGCCGCCGGAGCGTTGGAGGCGGCCGCCGTGCTGCTGTCGATGAAGCACAAGCTGATCCCGCCGACCGCCGGGACGACCATCGTCGACCCGGCCGTGTCGTGCGACATCGTCCTCGGTGCCCCTCGCCCATGGGAACCGGGGCCGACGATCTCCAACAACTTCGGCTTCGGTGGCCACAACGGCTCCGTCATCATCGCCCCGCCGCCCGCCTGACGCGTTCGCCACCGCCGTCGAGACGGTGATCCACGGCCTCCCGAAGGGGACGGTCGTGACGTACGGCGAGGTGGCGCTCGAAGCCGGCTTCCCGGGCGCCGCCCGGGCGGTCGGCGCGCTCCTGGCGGGGTCCGGTGGCACGCTGCCCTGGTGGCGCGTCATCGCGTCGAACGGCCGCCTCGTGCCCGGTCACGAGGCCGAACACGCCCGCCGGCTGCGGGCCGAGGGCGTCGTGCTGTCACCGTCGGGCCGCGTCCGCATGTCGTCGCGCTGACATGCCTCGACGCCTCGGTCAGTCCAGCGCGGCCAGCAGGTCGTCGACGGGCGGGCGGCGGTCGGGACTCGGCGGCAGGGCCAGGTAGCGCAGCCGGCCATCGCGACCGATCACGGCGTCGGCGCCGAGCTGGCGCACGTCCTCGCCCGACCAGCGCAGCCGACGGCCCGAGCGCAGCAGGCGGCCATACATCCGCAGCGTGCCCACCGACCAGACCCGGCGGCGCGTACCCCGCTCGGCGCCGAGCAACGCGTAGAGCCGACGCTCGGGATCCGACAGGAACGTCAGCGCCGAACCCAGGTGATCACGGTGTCCGGCGAGCCGCGCCCCGGACGCGAAGGTGACGACGGCGACGACGGCGTCACCGAACTCGTCGAGGCGCTCGCCGACCGCGAGCACGTGCTCCTGGCACGGCAGTCAGGCCAGGTGCCGGTGGAGGACCAGCACGACCGGGCGCCCGGCGTGATCGCTCAACCGCCACAGCCGTCCCTCGGCGTCGACGAGCCGCACGTCGGGCACGGCGTCGC
>JANPGL010000146.1:0-2291 GCA_031423915.1 Actinomycetes bacterium
CCTCGGCATCCTCTTCGCCCACGTACTGCTCGGTGCGTGGGTAGACCAGGCGCTCCTCGATGTCCACGTGGAGAACGAGTGCCGCCGTCATGTCTTGGCACATCTGCTGGCGTTCGACACTTTCCTCGGAATCCGCCAAGGCGGCGAGCAGACGCTTCACCTCGCGATGGTCGGCTTTCAGGATTGTCATCGGATCGTTCATGGTCTGCTCCTCGTGGCGGGGACGGCCGAGTTCAGCCGCCGATGGGCGCTCTACCCGTAGGCCAGGCCCACAACACCTGCTGTTCCATGGTCGCGCTACCCATCGGTTGGTAACGGCCAAGGCACGAACCGCTGCGACGATCGACTTCGACGTTGTCGCAGGCGATGGCCCGAACGACTCATGGTCGTCACGTGCGGGCCGACGTATCGCGGAGGGACTCGGCGGTCGATGAGAACACCGTATTTCCAGGGTAGGTGCGCATCGGCGGCGGCGTCAGGGTTTCGTCATTCGACAGCGCTCGACACTTGAACTTCGAAGGCTCGACGGTCGTGATCGTCGGCGCCACCAGCGGCGTCGGGCGGGCCACCGCGGTTTCGCTCGCCGCGCGCAGCGCGGATCTCATCCCCGGCGCCTCCCCGCTCGGCGTGGTCACGCACATCACCGACCACCGCGAGCGCCGAGGTGGCGCCAGTGCGCACGGTGACGCCTTTCGGCCGCCGACTGGCACTGGACGATGGTCGTCGCCAGACCGTAACCCGAGGGTGTTGCTCGTCACGACAGCGGGTATGAGGTGTCCGACCGCCCGGTATCGAAGGAGAGACCGTGACCGACGAGATGATCCCCAGTGACCCGAAAGCCGAGACCGAGGGACGGCCAGGTTGGCTGACGCGTCGGGGCCTCATCACGGCGATGGGCGTCGGCGCCGGCGCAATGGCCGTCGCGCCGCGCATCGCCCAGGCCAGCCCGCCGGTTACCAGCGGCGCCGCTTCCACCTCGTCCACGTCCGTGCCCACGACCCCGCCATCGACGCCACCGGCGACCCCCGAACCGGCTCCTTCAGAGCCGAGCCAGGGAGCTCCACCGGTGCAGGAGGGCGAGTTCCTCACGACCAACATGGGCACGCGGATCGCCGACGACCAGAACACCCTCCGGGCGGGCAGTCGAGGCCCTTCGCTGCTCGAGGACTTTCACTTCCGCGAGAAGATGACCCACTTCGACCACGAGCGGATTCCCGAACGTGTCGTCCACGCCCGTGGTGCGGGCGCCCACGGTGTGTTCCGTGTGTACGAACCGTTGAGTGACCTCACCGCCGCGGCCCTCTTCCAGGACCCGTCTGAGGAGACCCCGGTGTTCGTCCGATTCTCCACGGTGAACGGGTCCCGTGGATCGAGCGATCTGGCCCGGGACGCTCGCGGGTTCGCCACGAAGTTCTATACGTCGGAAGGCATCTGGGACCTCGTCGGGAACAACATCCCGGTGTTCTTCATCCAGGACGCCATCAAGTTCCCCGATCTGGTCCATGCGTTCAAACCCGAGCCCCACGACGAAGTGCCGCAGGCCTCGACGGCGCACGACAACTTCTGGGACTTCATCTCGCTGACCCCCGAGTCGCTCCACATGATCATGTGGGTCATGTCCGACCGGGCACTGCCCCGCAGCCTTCGCATGATGGACGGCTTCGGTGTGCACACGTTCCGACTCGTCGACGCCCGAGGCCGATCGACCTACGTGAAGTTCCACTGGCGGTCGCCTCTCGGCGCCCACTCGGTGGTGTGGGACGAGGCGCAGAAGATCTCCGGTACCGATCCGGACTTCCACCGTCGCGATCTCTGGGACGCCATCGCCGCCGGCCAGTTCCCCGAGTTCGAGCTCGGCATCCAGGCCTTCGACGACGACCAGGCCAAGTCGTTCGACTTCGATTTCCTCGACGCCACCAAGCTCATCCCCGAGGACGTCGTCCCCGTCCGACCGATCGGGCGCATGACCCTGAACCGGAACCCCGACAACTACTTCACGGAGACCGAGCAGGTGGCGTTCCACACCGGGCACGTCGTCCGCGGCATCGACTTCACCGACGACCCCCTGCTCCAAGGCCGGCTGTTCTCCTACCTGGACACGCAGATCAACCGCTTCGGGGGACCGAACTTCCACCAGATCCCGGTCAACCAGCCGCGCTCCCCCGTCAACAACTACCAGCAGGACTCGTTCATGCGCTACGCGAACCGCAGCGGTCGGGTCAACTACGAGCCGAACTCCCTCGGGGGTGACGCTCGCGAGGCGAAGCCGTCGGAGGGCGGCTACGTGACTT
>JANPGL010000147.1:0-3686 GCA_031423915.1 Actinomycetes bacterium
GCCGAACGGTACGACGGCGACCTGCTGACGATGGCCGCCCGCCGACGGACCGCGCTGGCCACCGCGGTGGTGGCGTTGGCGTCCGCGGCGGGCCTGCCAACGGCCGGGGCCCGGCCGCCGGTCAACACCACCGTCGGCCTCGACGTGGCGGAGACGTTCGCCCGGCTCCCCGGCGCCCACCTCCTGGCCGACACCGGGGCGTCGGGCGACTGCGTCACCGGCCCCGTGCCGCAGCCCGTGGCGTTCCGTTCCGACCGCGTCCTGCTGCGCACCGCGGACGCCGACGACAGGCGCATCCAGGCGCTCGTGGCGTCGGAGGCGACACTGGTCGGCGACGGGTGGACCGTGGCGCCGACCGTGTCGGTCCGCGTCGGTTTGACCGGGGCCGACACCACGACGCCGGTGGTGCCGGTCGTCGCGGTCGACCTCGGGACGCCGGCCGTGCGGGCGGCCCAGGTGCTCGGGCTGGTGCGCGCGTTGCGGCGAGACGGAGTCGAGGCGTCACCCGACTACGCCCTGTCGCCCACGGGCGGCCCGCTCGGGATGTGGCCCTTCGGCCCGCCGGCGCCCACCGACGCGCCGCTGCCCGCCCCGCGCCGGCTGCGAACGGGCGCAGGCGTCACGATCGCGCTCTACGACACCGGTGTGCCGCAGGCGCCGTACGGCGTGTTCGCGCCGGCCAACGTGGCCGCTGGCCCCGACGTGGACAAACCCGACCTCGACAAGGACGGCGTCGTCGATGCGCCGTTCGTCGGGCACACGCTGGCGGTGGCGTCGGTCGTCGCCACGCTGGCGCCGTCGGCGGAGGTCCTCGCGTTCCGGATCGTCGACGACGGCGGCGTGCCGACCGACCTGTCGGCATCGATCGAGGTGGCGAGCTCGGTGGACGGCTACTTCGGTCGGGGGTCGGGGCCCGACATCGTCCTGCTGCCGTTCGGCTCTCCGGCGTGCGACGGGCTCCCGCCGCTCGGCCTGCAGATGGTCACCGAAGCGCTGGTGGCCCGCGGCGAGTCGCTGCTGGTGGCGTCGGCCGGGAACCGGAGCACCGACCGGCCGTTCTACCCGGCGGCCTTCGACGGCGTGCTGGCCGTCGGCTCGCTCGATCTGACCGCCGATCGCGACGGCAGCGCCTGGACGTCGCCGACGCGTGCCGGGCCCCGCTCGGCGTTCTCGAACTACGGCGGCTGGGTCGACGCCTGGGCGGGCGGCGAGCAGCTCGTCGTGAGCCATGTCGACGGGTTGTCGTTCTTCGCGGGCGGTCCCGTGCTGCACGGCCGGGCCGAGGTGTCGGGGACGTCGTTCGCTGCGCCGGCGGTGGCCGCGCTGCTGGCGGAGGGGATGGCGCTCACCGGCCGGCCGGCCGAGTGGGTGTGGCGCCGTCTGCTGCGCCCGACCGGAACCCCGTGTCCGGCCAGCGGCGGTGGCGTCGCCGTGGCGCTCACGTCGATGCGGTCGCTGTCGTTCGTGTCGGGCCGGTCGGCGCGCCCCTCGCCGTGCTGACCCGTCAGGCCAGCAGTTGCCAGGCGGCGATGGCGGCGGCGTGGCCGACGTTCAGCGAGTCGACGCCGGCGGTGATGGGGATGCGCACGCGCTCGGCGCGCGCCATCGCCGCTGCGGTCAGGCCTGGCCCCTCGGCTCCGAGGAGCAGGGCGATGCGGTCGCCGGGGACCCGGCGCACCGAGCGGATGTCGACGGCGTCGGGCGCCGGGGTGAGCGCGAGCACGCGCCAGCCGCCGTCGGCCAGCGCGGTGAGCGCGTCGGGCCATGGCGTCAGGCGCGCCCACGGCAGCTGGAGCAGCTCGCCCATCGACACCCGTACGGCTCGCCGGCCGAGCGGGTCGGCGGTGGTCGGGTCGAGCAGCAGCCCGTCGACGCCGAGCGCACGGGCCGAGCGGGCGATGGCGCCGAGGTTCTCCTGGTCGCTGAGCCCTTCGAGCACGAGCAGCGTGTGGGCCGTGCCCATGACCGCGCCGGCGTCGACCGGCTCGCCGCGCTCGGCCAGCGCCAGCACCCCGCGGTGGACGTCGAACCCGGCGGTGGCGGCCAGCACGGTCCGCTCGGCCACGTAGACCGCCACGGCGGCCGCGTCGGTGCCGTCGAGCGCGGTGCGCACCGCGGCGAGCCGGCCGGGCAGGCAGAGCACCGAGCGGAGCCGGTGGCGGGATCGGGCCGCCCGCCCGAGGGCAGTGTGGCCCTCGACAACGAACAACCCGTGGGCGGCTTCGTAGCCCGCCCGCAGCTGGGCGTCGGTGAGACCCACGTAGCCCGCGATCCGGGGGTCCCCGGGATCGTTCACCTGGTCGGGGACGTGTGGCATCGGCGCCATCGTGACATCCCCTTGACGCGGGGCCGCCATCTTGCGAGGATCGAACACATGTTCGCTCTCCTCGCTTCCGACGTGACCGACGATCTCGATGCCGATGCCGTTGAGCAGGGTCTCGACCCGGCCGAGGTGGCCCGGCTGTCCGAGGGTGTCATCTCCTGGCAGGGCTCGCTGTTCGGCCTCGACGAGCCCTCGTTCGTTCCGGGCCTGCCCGGCGTGCAGCGCCGCTGGCTGGCCGACGGCTGTTGGGTCGACCACCTGCCGGGCTGGCTGGCGGGGTCCGACACGGTGTTCGCCGAACTGGTGGCCCGGCTGCCGTGGCGGCAACGACGGGTGCCGATGTACGGGCGCGTGCTCGACGAGCCGCGTCTCAGCGCCTGGTGGTCGTCCACCGGCGACGATCCGGCCCCGCTGCCGGTGCTGGCGGCCGTGGGCGAGGCGCTGAGCACCCGCTACGACGTGGGCTTCGACTCCATCGGGTTCAACCTCTACCGCGACGGCCAGGACAGCGTGGCCTGGCACACCGACCGCAACGGCCGCGGCGTGCCCGAGACCACCATCGCCATCGTGTCGGTCGGCGCACCCCGGCCGTTCCTGCTCCGTCCGGTGGGTGGCGGGCGGAGCCTGCCGTTCCTGCTCGGCCAGGGCGACCTGCTGGTCATGGGCGGCGAGACGCAGCACCACTTCGAGCACGCCGTGCCCAAGGTGGCGGCGGCCGGTCCTCGCCTGAGCGTCACGTACCGGCACCTGACCGAGCCGCCCGCGAACCTGTTCCGACCGGTCGACACGCGCAGCGTTCGCAGGCATCCGGCGAGCGCGCGAGATCGTCACAGTGGCCGCGCGGAGCAGACACATGGGTTTGCAAAAGTTTTAGGTGAGGGGTCGGGTGCAGCGGGCACCTGGCCGACGCGGAGGTGAGCAGCAATGTCGTTCGTCCTGAACGTGGTTCTCGGGTTCTCCATCCTTGTGACGGTCGGCTTGTTCGCCGCCACGTTGCTGACGGCGTTCACTGAACGCTGACCCCACCAGTCGCCCGGTCGGGTGCCTGCCGTAATCGCCCGCCGGCAGGCACCCGACCGTGCTTAACCGAACCGTCCGAGCGGCGTCGCCCGCGCTGCGGTGACCGTCCCCGGGTGACCGGTGTGGCAACCTCGACCGCATGACGGCACGGACGATCGTGGTGGTGGGCGCCTCCCTGGCCGGGTTGCGCGCTGCGGAGACGCTCCGCACGAGCGGGTTCGACGGGCGGGTCCTGCTGGTCGGTGCCGAGGCGCACCTGCCGTACGACCGCCCGCCGCTGTCGAAGGCCATGCTTTCGGGCGAGTGGGACCCCGACCGCATCGCGCTGCGCCGTCCCGAGCAG
>JANPGL010000148.1:0-2071 GCA_031423915.1 Actinomycetes bacterium
GCCGCCGGCTACGGCGCCGTCGCCATCACCGCCTACACGACCGGTCTCATCGCACAACGCTGGGGCCTGCGACCCGAACCGTTCTTCCTCGGCATCGCCTACGCCGGTCTCGGTCTCGGTCTCTCCGTGTTCCTCGTACGCGAAACCCATGCCCACGCCCGCCACGAAGCCGCCAACCACACGCCGTCGGCCGCCGGGCACGCTCAGGATCTGAGCACCGCCGAGATCTTCCGACTCACCTCCTTCAAGGACCGGGCCTTGTCGTCGTGTTCTCAGGCTGGGCTCGTCAACAACCTCAACGACGGCCTGGCGTGGGGACTGTTCCCGATCTTCTTCGCTGACGCCGGCCTCTCGATCGCCCGCATCGGTGTGCTCGCTGCGCTGTACCCCGCGGTGTGGGGTCTCGGCCAGCTCTACACCGGTGGCCTGTCCGACCGCATCGGCCGCAAACCCCTCATCGCCGGCGGCATGCTCACCCAAGCCGCGGCGATCGCCTGGATCGCCGCCACCGGGAGCTTCACCACCTGGGCACTCGGAGCGGTGGTGCTCGGCGCCGGGACCGCCATGGTCTACCCGACCCTGCTCGCCGCCATCGGCGACGTCGCCCACCCCGCCTGGCGCGCCCGATCCGTCGGCGTCTACCGGCTGTGGCGCGACGGAGGCTTCGCCATCGGCGCCCTCCTTGCCGGCGCCCTCGCGGACCTCGTCTCGATTCCCGCCGCCATCTACGCCGTCGCCGCCCTCACCGCACTGTCCGGCCTGCTCGTCACGGTCCGCATGTACGAAACGCACCCACGATGACGACCGACAGCCACCAGGTCCACCCCATCGACGAACTACTCGCCCACGCACGGGCCCGACTCGACCGCGTGCAACCCGACGCGCTCGAGACCGAACAACGCGCCGGTGCCATCGTCATCGACACCCGCCCCGCCGAGCAACGCCAACGCGCCGGCGACCTGCCCGGCGCCATCGTCATCGACCGCAACGTCCTCGAATGGCGCCTCGACCCCGCCTGCGAGCACCACATCCCCGAGATCACCGGCTACGACGTCCGCGTCATCATCGTGTGCAACGAGGGCTACAGCTCCAGCCTCGCCGCTGCCACCCTCCACGACATCGGCCTCCACCGGGCCACCGACCTCGCCGGCGGCTACCAAGCCTGGGCCGCGCAGCGTCACCACTAGACGCCTCGGGGGTGCCTGGACGTTCCCGTGCTGCAGGCCCGGTCGCCGCCCGCCACCGGCTCGCACGGCGAGCGCGGTGGGGACGGCATCGTGCTGGGTCAGACCCCGGCCAGGCGCGGCCGCGCGGGCTACTCGGCTCGGCTTTGGCGCAGGGCGTCGAGCCGCTGGCGGTAGTCGTCGGGGTCGATGTCACCGCGGGCGAGTCGCTCGGCGAGCACGTCCTGCGGGTTCGGCCGCACCGCGGGCGGCGCTGACGGGGCCATGGTGGTGCCCGCGTGGGAGGTGGCGGGGTGGCTGGTGCGGCGGATGAGGGTGACGCCGACCCAGATGATCCCCGCCCAGAAGATGACCATCAGCGCGGCCATCACGATCCATCCCCAGGAGCCGCCGCCCCAGCCGTCGTGCATGTATCCGTTGTGCATGGTGCACCTCCGTGTTGCCTTTGTGGACCCGACGGTACGGGCGCTCGGGTCCAAGCCGTCGGTTGGGGGGTCTGAACTCCGGATCCGCTCCACCGGGTCTCCACACCGTCTCCACACCCGGCCGCCATGGTGATGGGTGACGGACGCCGATTCGGGCGCGCCGTCGGGTCTGGTTGGAGGAACGAATGCGGAACTGGTCACGGCGTGAGCTGCTCGTCGCCGGCGCGGGCGCCCTGGTGCTCGCGGCGTGCCGGAACGGTTCGACGTCGGTCGGGGGTGCCGCGGTCGGCTCGTTGGATCCGTCCGTGGAGCGGCGGGATGCGTTGCGGCGGGTGGCGGGGGCCAAGACGGTGTCGGCGACGGTGCGGGCGGCGCCTGTCACGACCATGATCGGTGGCCGGGAGGTGGCGACGTGGGCGTTCGGTGACCGGCCCGGCCAGGGCGGCATCCGCGCCACCTCCG
>JANPGL010000149.1:0-4991 GCA_031423915.1 Actinomycetes bacterium
GAGCCGTACGTTGCCGATTTCTCGGACGAAACTGAACCGGTAGCGGTCCGTTCCCCCGGTGAACTCCTCGGTCGACGATGCCCAGTCGTGCAACACGCGTTCGCCGTCAACGGCATCGGTAAGCGCATCGAGGATCCCCTCGTTGCGGATGTCGTTCGGACTGAGGTTACCCAGGTGTTGGTACAGCCAGTACGTCATCAATCCTTCGAGGACGTGGCGTTCCCACCAGTCCTCGCGCTGGATGTCGCGGATCCACGCCGCTGAGATGTTCCAGTCGTCGATCATGTCGTGATCGTCGAACACCATGGCGGTCGGGACGACCGAGAAGAACCACCGTTCGACCGGCGGCGACCAGGACTCTTCGTAGAGCCAGCAGTACTCCTCGAACCCGTCGACCAGTTCGGCCGGCAGAGTCGACATCGGCGCTCCTGCTCGCTTTTGAGCGATCCGCTGTCTGGTCTTCGGTGACGAGTCGTCGGCGTAGACCTGGTCGCCGATGAACAACGCGAGATCGGGCCATTCGGACTCGTCTGATCGCATCATGCGCAGTGCGTATGCGTACACCCCGTCGACACCGCGCCCGTCGGTGTCGAGCGTGAATTCGAGCGACCACGGGGCTTCGTGTGGTGCTGCGGTGCGGCAGGACCCGAACATGATCCGCGGTGTCATCTCATCGTGAAGTGTGCGGATCCGGATCGGGGGAAAGGTGCTGTTCGCAGCCGGCCAGCGCACCGTTCCATCGAGGCGGACGTCGTACTCCGTTGACGTACCCGCCGTCAGTCCGTCGATGACCACCAGCGCGTAGTGGTGCCCGGCAACCGAAAACGTCCGAACCCGGTGATCGAGGACCTCGATAAGACAGCTCTCGTCGGTCTCCACCCAGATCGTCGCCGACGTCCGGGTGACATGACGCAGCATCGGCCCCAGGATCAGCTCAGCCATGTCGACACCTCCGCCAGCGGGCAACGATCCGACGATCATCGCCAAACGGAGAACACACGATGCCACCATTCCACAGATCCGATCGTTGGATAACGGGCCCCCGTTGTGGGCGCTCGGACTACTCGATATGAAGCACGGCGTCGGGTCTGTCAGACCCTGTCACAGGGCTGGTTCGCCAGGCGAGGCGTCTCACGGTCCGGTCGGCGGTTCGCGGCGGCGACCGGTCGCGGGCGGCGACCGGTTGTGGAGGCGTAGGCCCCTGCCTTCGCCGAGATCGTCGCTGTGGGATGCGTGTGCCCCGGTGGGCTCACCTTCAAGGGTGCCCTCCCCATGGGCGCCGACGGCAGGAACGATGCGCACCGAGGAAGCACGCAGGGCTGCCACGTCGGGCTCGAACGCGGGCATGGAGAAGTTTCGCCTCAGTGGCAGGTCATCGCGGGAGCCGTCGTCATCGGCGGGCAGTCCGAAGGCGGACGGGTCAGGAGCGGGCTGGTCGAGGTAGTCAAGATGCACCGGCCCGGTGTACATGACGAGCTGGATGAACTTGACCATGGCGCGCAGCCATACCCCTCGCGCTCGTAGCGGTCGACGATGTCGGCCTGCACCCGCAGGGCGACGTCGCAGTCTTCCAGCAGGGCCAGCAGGGGCGGTTCGTGGGAGATCAGATGCGGACGTCGCCGGGCTGGTTGACGATCCACGAGGTGCGAAGGGCACCGCCCGTGGGACGCGAAGGCGTTGACCGGGCCCCGGCCCGTCGCCGGCGCCCCGGCGGAAACCGGGGTTCGTCCTTCAGGCGGGTGAAGCCGCCAACACGACCGTTTGCCGTGCGGATTCGCCGGGTACCGGACGCGTCGGCCACGGACGGAAAGAAGGACATGCGATGACGATGACCGGACACGCCGACACGAGTTCCACTTCGACGGCGGTGGGCGCCGCCAAGGACGTGGCATCGCGGACGGCGCACGAGACGGAGGCGCTCGCCCGCGATGCCTGGGCACATGCGCAGGACGTGATGGGGAGCGCCCGAGAGCAGGTGCGCACGCAGGCAGTGGACCAGGCCAGCCGAGCCGCCCAGGGCATGCGCGGCTGGTCCACGCAGCTCGGCGCCCTACTCGACGGCCGCCCCGACGAGGCACCCCGCATCGGCGAGCTGCTCCGCACGTCGAGGACGCAGCTGTCGTCCTGGGCGGAGCGCATCGAACGGGACGGCCTCGACGGCGTCCTCGACGACGTTGGCCGCTTTGCACGGCGGCGACCGGCGGCGTTCCTCGCCCTCTGCGCCGGCGCCGGCTTCACGCTCGGGCGAGCCACGAAGGCGGCGCACGCCCAGGCCGCGACCTCGTCCCCGTCGACGTTGTCGGGCTCCCCCGCAGCGATCGGCTACGCCACCCGCGATCCCCGGGCGGGCGCTCCGGCTGGCGCGGTGCCCTCGATCAGGGGTGCCACGCCGTCGACGTCGGGCGACGCGCCCCCCGTCCTGAGGTCGGACGCCATCGGCACACGGTCCGACGAGACGCCGGGGATGCGTTGATGTCCGGTTCAGGAGACATGATGGACCGCACCCCGCGCCAGGACGACCGGTCGCTGGGCGAGCTCATGGGCCAGCTGACCAGCGACCTGAGCACCCTCCTGCGCCAGGAGCTCGAGCTCGCCAAGCTCGAGACGAAGGAGGAGGTCCAGCGGGCGGGTCGCGCCGGCGGCATTCTCGGCGGCGCGGCGCTCGCCGGGCTGCTTACCGCAGTGATGGTGTCGTTCGCGCTCGCCGCCTTCCTGGACAACTGGATGCACACCGCCCTTGCGTTCTTGATCACCGGCCTGCTGTGGGCGTCGGCGAGCGCGGTGCTCGCCGCTCGCGGTCGCCGACAGCTCCGGCAGGTTCGCCCCGTTCCCGAGCAGACCATGGAAACCCTCAAGGAGGACCTGGCATGGGCCAGAGCACAGAACAGCTGAGGCACGAGATCGAGTCGACGCGCTCGAACATGAGCCGCGACCTCGACGCCATAGGCGACAAGGTGAGCCCCCGCCGCATCGCCCAGCGTCGCAAGGACCGCATGGGACAGTGGTTCTCGTCGGTGCGCGAGCAGGTGTTCGGCGCCGCCGAGGACGCAAGCGGCCAGCTGGGCGGTGGTGCGCACTCGGTCGCATCCTCCGTGGGCGAGCACGCCCACGGCATGGCCGACGCCCTCACCGGCGCCCCGCATACCGTCGCCCGCAAAACGCAGGGCAGCCCCGTCACGGCCGGGGCCGTCGCCTTCGGCGTGGGCTTCCTCGCCTCGCTGATCGGCCCCTCGACGGCAGCGGAGCAGGAGGCAGTCCGCCGCATAGAGGACGAGGCGGGGCCAATGCTGGAGCCGCTGAAGGACGCCGCCCACGAGCTCGTGGCGACCATCCGGTCCGAGGGCGCGGAGGCGGCCGAGGGTCTGAAGGCCGACGCGGGTGAGCACGCCCAGACCGTTCGCGACACCGCTCGCGGAACGGTGGCGGATGCCCGGCAGCAGCTCCCGCGCTGAGCCGGTCGTGGCCGGCGGCGGCGCCTCGACCCGACGACTTGAGCGGCAGGTCGTGGCGTGCTTGCTAGTCGAGCGGTTCGGCGCCGGAGCATGTCCCGGGCCGTGTTGAAGTGGGATGGTGATCCCGGTGTTGCTCAGGCAACCTGAGCGTAGTTGGTGGGTGTGACGGGGTTGGTCGTCTTGCCGATGGCGGTGACGAGGGCGGGCATGTCGGCGTGGCCTTTGACGCGGCGGAAGGATCGTTCGGCTTCGAGCATGCCGGCGGCGATCCAGCGCTTCTTCATGTTGCCGTCGCGCCAGTGCTTCACGCGGCCGGTGGCGGTTCGGGTGATCGAGATCATCGACTCGATGCAGTTCGTGTTCGTCAACGTCGAGCGCAACCGCGCCGGTGCGCCGAGCCGGGCGACGGTGAACATCTCCTCCAGTCCTTCGCGCAGGCTGGCCGCCGCGTCGGGATGGTCACGCTCGAGTTGGCCGGCGAGATCCCGGCAAGCGCGTAGGCCGTTGGCCGGGTCGGGTTGACGGAAGGCGAGCGCCATCCGGCGGTCGATCGCGGTGCGTTGGTCGACCGGCAGGTAGTCGGTGACGTTCCGGCGCTTGTGCAGGGTGCAGCGCTGCACGAGGACCTTGTCACCGAACACCTTGCGAACGGCGGCGTGCAGCGCTCTGGCCCCGTCCAACACCGCCAGGATCCCGTGCTCGAACCGTAGGCCGCGGGCCACGAGATCGGCGAGGAGGTCGGTCACGACGGTCTTGTTCTCGGTGTCACCCAAAGCGGAGCCCGGCCGGGACCCTGGTGCCGTCCGCGGTGATGAGCAGGGCCACGACGATCATCTGCCCGGCGACGTTCAGGCCATCGACCATCACGACGGCGACGTCGAGGTCGCTGAGGTCGCGGGAGAGGAGTTCGGCGGTGGCCTTCTCGGTCGCCGCTTTGAACCGGCGCGACACCGCCGACTTCGACAAGGCCTTCGCGTCGAGGGGGCCGACCGGTTCCGCCACGTCCACGTGCCGGCGGGTGGCGACCCCGGCGAGCATCCGCTCCACGACGACCTGACGCAACAGGTCCTCGTTGGCGAACGTCTGCCAGGTGGCGAGCTCGATCTCGCCGCCATCGACGAGCCGGCCCCGCGGGCGTTCCACGGTGACCTTCCGCCCGCCGAGCACGACCTGGCCGCTCGTGGTCCCGTGCCAGTTCCCGACCCGATCCGGTCCGAGCTTCGCGTGCTTCGAGCCGATCGCGCCGGCGAGTTCGCCATCCATGATCTGGCGCATCACAACCAGCCCAGCCGCGGTCGACAACGCCAGCAGTCCTTCCCGCATCACGCCAGCGATATCGGCCAACGCGACCGTCATCTCGACGGGCAACCCGGCCACCTCGGCCGCCTCCGGCGACGACGCGACCTTCACGACAGGTACCTTCTTGTTCACGGTGATCCCTCTCCTCGGAGTGTCTTGGTAGGACCCCCGAACCCTGCCACCACGGCAGGACACGGGGAGGGATCACCACCTCACTTCAACAGACCCAGGGACAAGCTC
>JANPGL010000150.1:0-9628 GCA_031423915.1 Actinomycetes bacterium
GTCGTGCCGGTGATCCCGCCCGAGCTGCGCCCCATGGTCCAGCTCGACGGTGGCCGCTTCGCCACGTCCGACCTGAACGACCTGTACCGCCGGGTCATCAACCGGAACAACCGCCTGAAGCGCCTGCTCGACCTCGGTGCCCCCGAGATCATCGTGAACAACGAGAAGCGCATGCTGCAGGAGGCCGTCGACGCGCTGTTCGACAACGGCCGCCGCGGTCGGCCCGTCACGGGCCCGGGCAACCGCCCGCTGAAGTCGCTGTCCGACATGCTCAAGGGCAAGCAGGGCCGGTTCCGTCAGAACCTGCTCGGCAAGCGCGTCGACTACTCGGGTCGTTCGGTCATCGTGTGCGGCCCCACGCTCAAGCTCCACCAGTGCGGCCTGCCGAAGCTGATGGCGCTCGAGCTGTTCAAGCCGTTCGTCATGAAGCGGCTGGTCGACTCGGAGCTGGCGCAGAACATCAAGTCGGCCAAGCGCATGGTCGAGCGGCGCCGCGCCCAGGTGTGGGACGTCCTCGAAGAGGTCATCAAGGAGCACCCGGTGCTCCTGAACCGTGCGCCTACGCTGCACCGCCTCGGCATCCAGGCCTTCGAGCCGGTGCTGGTGGAGGGCAAGGCCATCCAGATCCACCCGCTCGTGTGCACGGCGTTCAACGCGGACTTCGACGGCGATCAGATGGCCGTCCACCTCCCCCTGTCGGCCGAGGCCCAGGCCGAGAGCCGCGTGCTCATGCTGAGCGCCAACAACATCCTGTCGCCGGCGTCCGGCCGCCCGATCGTGACCCCGACCCAGGACCTGATCATCGGGGCGTACTACCTGAGCGAGCACTCCAAGGGCGCGCTCGGCGAGGGCCGCAAGTTCCGCCACCTGTGGGAGGTGCTGCGTGCGCTCGACGAGAAGACCCTGTCGCTGCACGCCGAGATCACCCTCATCGGCAAGCGCCTCGACGACGGCACCCGTGAGGACCGCAACACCACGCCCGGCCGGCTCCTGTTCGAAGAGGCGCTGCCGCCCGCGTACATGAAGCGGTTCGGCCACATCTCCTCGACGATCAAGAAGAAGGAGATGGGCATCCTGGTCGAGCGGTTGGCCGAGTTCCACCGCAAGGCCGAGGTGGCCGAGTCCCTCGACAACATCAAGAACATCTGCTACCGGTACGCGTCGCAGTCGGGCCTGACCATCTCCATCGACGACGTGAAGACGCCGCCGGAGAAGCGCATCCTGCTCGACAAGTACGAGAAGGACGCGGACAAGGTCGAGAACCAGTTCCGCCGGGGCATCATCACCGACGGCGAGCGGCGCCAGCAGGAGGTCCGCATCTGGACCGAGGCGACCGACAAGGTCAAGGACGCCATGGAGACGCTCATCAAGTCGAGCGAGTTCAACCCGATCGAGATGATGGTCGGCTCCGGCGCCCGAGGGAACATGATGCAGGTCCGCCAGATCGCCGGCATGCGCGGTCTCGTGGCCAACCCCCGCGGCGACATGATCCCCCGCCCGATCAAGTCGAACTTCCGTGAAGGCCTCGACATGCTCGAGTACTTCATCGCCACCCCGGGCGCCCGCAAGGGCCTCGTCGACACCGCCCTGCGCACCGCCGACTCGGGCTACCTGACCCGCCGCCTCGTCGACGTGGCGCAGGAGCTGATCGTCCGCCAGGACGACTGCGGTACGGCGCTCGGCATCTGGATCGAGCACGTCGGTGTCGACACGGCCACCAAGCGGGCCTACCTCGAGACGAAGATCTACGGCCGGGCACTGCTCAACGACACCAAGCTGTCTGACGGTCGCACGTTCAAGGCGAACACGATCGTCGGCGACGACGAGATGGCCGCCCTGCGCGACGACCCGAAGATCGAGCGGGTGCGTGTCCGTTCGGTGCTGACCTGCGATGCCGAGCTGGGCGTGTGTGCGCTCTGCTACGGCCGCTCGCTGGCCACTGGCTTCTCGATCGAGCTCGGCGAGGCCGTCGGCGTCATCGCCGCCCAGTCGATCGGCGAGCCGGGCACGCAGCTTACGATGCGAACCTTCCACACCGGTGGTGTGGCGGGCACCGACATCGCCGGCGGTCTGCCCCGCGTGGTCGAGCTGTTCGAGGCCCGCACGCCTCGCGGCGCCGCCCGCCTGGCCAAGATGACGGGCGTCGTCCGCATCGGCGAGGACGAGGGCATGGGCATCCCGGTGATCGTCGTCGCCGACGACGGAACCGAGGAGGTCTACGGCCCGTTCCTGCTGTCGCAGATCCGGGTGAACGACGGCCAGGAGATCCAGGCCGGCGAGCCGCTCGTGAAGGGCGCCTTCGACCCGAAGGAGATCATGGAGATCAAGGGCGTGCGCGAGACGCAGCGCTACCTGGTCGAAGAGATCCAGCGGGTCTACCGCGACCAGGGCGTGTCGATCCACGACAAGCACATCGAGCTGATCGTGCGTCAGATGACGCGCCGCATCGGCGTGCAGGAGCCGGGCGACACCGACTTCCTGCCCGGCGAGCGGGTCGACCAGAAGGTGTTCCGCGACACCAACAAGGCGATGGTCGAGCAGGGTCGCCGTCCCGCCGAGGGCCGACCCGAGCTGATGGGCATCACCAAGGCGTCGCTGGCCACCGAGTCGTGGCTGTCGGCGGCGTCGTTCCAGGAGACCACCCGGGTGCTCACCGAGGCCGCCATCGACGGCCGAGGCGACGGACTGGTGGGCCTCAAGGAGAACATCATCATCGGCAAGCTGATCCCGGCCGGCACGGGCATGGAGCGGTACCGCGAGTTCGATCTCGAGGCGCCCGACTACCAGCCCATGGCGTTCTACACCTCCGACGAGCAGGACCCGGCGGAGTGGCTGGCCAGCATCTCGGGCGGCTTCCGCGCCGACGACAACGGCATCGCCGAGAACCAGTAGTCGGTACGGGGGAGGGTGATCTCCCCCGGAACCGAGTCGTGCACGAGGACCGGCCACGCCGGTCCTCGTTCGCGTTCCGGGCCCGGGGGGTCGCTCAGCACGCGCCGACGGTCGCGATGCCCCAGTCCCACCACGGGTGCGGGGTGCCGGGGCGGATGGTGGTGATCTCGCAGGTGAGCTGGAAGCGTTCGACGCGGAACCACACCAGCTCGATCTGGCGGTGTCGGGTCCCGTGGACGGCGACGTCGTAGCGGGTGAAGTGCTTGTAACCGGTGGCGCCGGCGACCCCGGCGTGGATCGACCAGGTGCCCGGCTCGAGGGCCAGGAACATCGGGCGTTCCCGGCCCCCGGCCAGCTGCACCGGGGCGGCCCCCGCCACCTGCACGTCGAGGTGATCGGCGTGGGCGCCGGTGAAGGCGATGACGATGCCCTGCCGTTCGGGGTGCTGGCGGGCCGCGTGGCGGGCCGTGCGAGGCACGGACAGGCTCGCTCCGAGCGGCCACAGCCACGGTCGCACCCGCAGGGGCCCCGCGTGCGCCGACCGGGCCGGCGGGTCGCCCTTGCCCCAACGCGGGGTCATGAGCGGGCGCCTGTGCCGGCCGCGGCCGGGTGGCCCGGTCGCGCGTGCAACCGGGTCACCCCCGCGAAACCGGGCCCGACCGTCGACCCGGGCGAAGGCCGTCGGTCGGACCCGAGATCCTGGTGATGCTCGATGGCCCGTGGGAGGCCGTGGCTGCCCCGGTGCTCCGATGGCGTGTTCACGCCCAACGCAGTCCGCGCATCTGTTCGTCCCACCCTTTCGTCTCCGCCGTCCGCCATCGCCATCATGGGCTGCCGTCGCGGATGACACATCCGGAGGAGCTACTGAATCACGCTGCGTGAGCTACGGAGTCACGGTGTGCGCGCAACCTGATGGCGGGCGATCAGCTCCCGGCGGCCGTCGCAGCCGGTCTTGCGCAGGATGCTGGCCACGTGGGAGTGCACCGTGCGCAGCCCGACGTGCAGGTTGTTGGCGACCTCGCGGTCCGTCATGCCGCAGATGACCAGGTCGAACACCTCGCGTTCGCGAGCCGACAGGTCGGGCGTGGGAGCCGGGCCCGACATGAGCACGTCCCGCAACCACTCGAGCTCGGATCGAAGCTGCTCGGCGGTCATCGATGCCCCGTGCACCTCGTCGATCTCCGCGGCGGTCAGCCCCGAGGACTGCACGGCGGCCTGGAACCCGCGGGGCGCGGTGAGACCGATCACCCAGGTGTCCCGGGGCAGCGGCCGGCGCAACGCCGTCCGCACCACGTGGCGCACCTCGGCGTCGTCGAGCCCGAGGTCGCGGGCGAACTCGGACAGGTCGCCGAACAGGTCCGTGCCCGGGTTGATGGCCGCCAGTTCGACCTCGACGGCGCGGGCCACCAGCGGTCGCGCCGTCGCACCCTCGCCCGACAGCGCCAGCACCGCGGCCCGCATCGTGCAGGCCGAGCTGATCGACTGGGCCACGCCGGTCGCTTCGGCGTCGCCCACGATGTCGGTGGTGATGGCGGCGGCCTCGGCGAGGTGACCGCCCTGCAGCAGGTGTTGCGCGCTCCAGTAGCGCAGCCGGACCGCCTCGACCATCGGCCACTCGACCTGGCTCAGCAGCGCCCGCGCCGGCCACACGTCGGCCGCCGCACGGGCGTCGTCGAGGTGGCCCATGGCGACGAGCAAGCGCAGCGCCACGGCGTCGAGCCGGAGGGGGAGCGGCACGGTGTCGTCGAGCCGCTGGTGGGTCTGGCGCAGCGCAGCCTCGGCGCCCGCCACGTCGCCGGCGTTGAATCGGGCGCCCGCCAGGGCCGTGCCGACCTCGACCGCCGTGACCCGGTCGACGTCGTGGGTGTCGACCGCGTGGGAGGTGCCCTCGAGGAGCGCCACCGCCTCGACGCGGGCGTTCGCACTGAACAGCGCCCGCGCCAGCACGATGTCGGCGTGCGCGGCCAGCGAGGGGTCATGGGCGGCCCGGCGGGCCCACACGGCCGCCAGCCGGGCATCGTGCGCGGCCTGGCCGTCGCCCTGGCGCCGAAGCAGCTCGGCGCGTGCGGTCAGCACGCGGGCGGCTTGGGCGTCGGTCAGCGCCAAGGAGGCCACCGTGGTGAGGGCACGGGCGCCGGCGTCGAACCGCACGGTGTGCGTCCAGTACGGCACCAGGTCGAGGGCGAGCTCGATGGCACCACCGTCGCCCCGGGCGGCCAACGCCTCCACGGTCGGCACGAAGAGCGGGTCGAGGCGGGTGAGCCTGCGAATGGCGTCGGCCGTGCCGGCGTAGCCGATGCGGGGCGACACCGCCTTCACGCGCTCGACTACGATGGCCACGAGCCGCTGGCGCAGGTCGTCGCGGTCCGGGTCGTGAGCGTCGGAGAAGTGGAGCCGGATGGGGTCGAGCACGTCGAACCACGGCTCACCCCGGCCGCTGGCGCGCCCCGCGTCGTGGACCAGGTGGCGCTCGACGAGGGCGCGCAGGTCGAGCTCGACCCGGCGACCGCACACGTCGGCCAGCAGGGCGGCGTCGGCGCCGCCGGGGAGGAGCGCCACGGCGGTCAGCACCTCCCGTTCGCCCGCGGTGAGCTGTTCGGTGCTCCACCGGATCAGGGTGCGCAGGTCCCGGTGACGGTCGGGCAGGTCGGGGCCCCCGCCGGTGAACAGCTCCAGCGACTCGGTCAGGCGCTCGGCCAGTTGGGCGGGGGAGTACACGGCCACCCAGCCGGCGATGAGCTCCAGCGCCAGGGGCACGCCGGCGGCGCGTCGGCTGATCTCGGCCAGGTGGCGCCCTTCCCCTCGCGAGACGTGCCGCCCGGCCCTCTTGAGCAGGCTGGCCAGGAGCTGCACCGCCGGGCTCGACCAGGGGTCGGCGCCCGTGGCCGGCACGCCCAGCGGCGCCACCGGCAGCACGCGTTCACCCCGCACGCCGAGCCGCCGCTGGGAGGTGACGAGAACCCGGAGCCCCGGGCACCGGTTCAGCAGGGTGACGACGTCGGCCGCCTCGCGCAGGGCGTGGTCGAAGCAGTCGAGCACCAGGAGCAGTTCGCGGTCGCCGAGCGCCGTCTCGAGCGCAGCGAACGGGTCGGTGGCGGCGTAGCGCTCGCCGATGATGGCGCGCGCCGCCGCCTCGGCCACGCCCGACGAGTCGCCGCGCGGGTCGAGGTCGACGATGACGGCGGGCGGGATGCCGCGAAGGCGCTCCACCAGGGCCAAGGCCAACCGGCTCTTGCCCACGCCCCCGGGCCCGGTCAGTGAGACCAGCCGCTCGGTGCGGACGAGCGCGGCCAACTCGTGCAGCTCTGCGTCGCGACCGACGAGCGCGGCGAGGGAGTGAAGCTCGGTTCGATCACCGGGCGAAACGGGCACCATCTCTCACCGTAGTGGCAAGATTCCTCTACGTGCTCTGGTGGTGGTTCCCGTGCCAGCTGCGACGACACCGCCCGGTCCGTGGTCACGCGGGTTGCCGTGGTGGGGTCGAGTCTCGTAGCATTTCCCGGTTCCACAGAAGGTCTGAGGTAGACGCGCGTGCCCACGATTCAGCAGCTGGTCCGCAAGGGTCGGATCACCAAGGTCGAGAAGTCGAAGACGCCGGCGCTCAAGGGCGCTCCGCAGCGTCGCGGCGTGTGCACCCGCGTGTACACGACCACCCCCAAGAAGCCGAACTCGGCCCTCCGCAAGGTGGCCCGCGTTCGTCTCACGTCGGGCATGGAGGTCACGGCCTACATCCCCGGCGAGGGCCACAACCTCCAGGAGCACTCCATCGTGCTCGTCCGCGGCGGTCGTGTGAAGGACCTCCCGGGTGTCCGCTACAAGATCATCCGTGGCACGCTCGACTCCGCCGGTGTGAAGAACCGCAAGCAGGCCCGCAGCCGTTACGGCGCCAAGAAGGACAAGTGATCGTTCATGCCGCGTAAGGGCCCCGCCCCCCGCCGAGAGCTCAATCCCGACCCGGTCTACCGGTCGGTGCTGGTCACCCAGCTCGTCAACAAGGTCCTGCTGCGCGGCAAGCGCAGCCTGGCCGAGCGCATCGTCTACGACGCGCTCAAGCAGATCGAGGAGAAGACCGGCGCCGAGCCGATCGCCACCCTCAAGAAGGCGATCGACAACGTGAAGCCGCCTCTCGAGGTGCGCAGCCGCCGCGTGGGTGGCGCCACCTACCAGGTGCCCGTCGAGGTCCGCCCCCGGCGCGCCACGACGCTCGCCATCCGCTGGACGGTGGGCTTCTCCCGCCAGCGCCGCGAGAAGACGATGGCCGGCCGCCTCGCCGCCGAGCTGCTCGACGCCTCCAACGGCGTGGGTGCCTCGATCAAGCGCCGCGACGACCTGCAGAAGATGGCCGAGTCGAACAAGGCCTTCGCCCACTACCGCTGGTGAGCGGCCCGGGTCGCCGGTTCGCCCGACGTGGCCGGTAGGCTCGAAAAAGCTCAAGAAATCCTCAAGTCGGCCGATTGCATCCGCAGCCGGATCCCTCATCAGGGGTCCGGTCATCGGCCTGTCTGCCCCCGACGTGTCCGTCCCGTGAAGAAGAAGTGATCTCCCATGGCCAAGCGTGAATATCCCCTCGACCGGACCCGGAACATCGGGATCATGGCGCACATCGACGCCGGCAAGACCACCACCACCGAGCGCATCCTCTACTACACGGGCAAGACCTACAAGATCGGTGAGGTCCACGAGGGCGCGGCCGTCATGGACCACATGGTGCAGGAGCAGGAGCGCGGCATCACGATCACGTCGGCCGCGACCACGTGCATCTGGAAGAACCACCGCATCAACATCATCGACACGCCTGGTCACGTCGACTTCACCATCGAGGTGGAGCGCTCACTGCGCGTCCTCGACGGCGCGGTCGCAGTGTTCGACGCCGTCGCCGGCGTGGAGCCCCAGACCGAGACGGTGTGGCGCCAGGCCAACAAGTACCGCGTCCCCCGCATGTGCTTCGTCAACAAGATGGACCGTGTCGGCGCGGACTTCTTCCGCACGCTGGCCATGATCGAGAACCGCCTCGAGTCCGTCCCCGCTGTCATCCAGCTGCCCATCGGTGCCGAGGGCAACTATCGCGGCCTCATCGACCTGGTGGCCATGAAGGCGCTGGTGTGGGACGAGACCAAGGACAAGGGCGAGCACTACGACGTCATCGACATCCCCGCCGAGCTCGAGTCCCAGGCTCAGGAGTGGCGGGCGAAGCTCCTCGACATCATCGCCACCGAGGACGAGGCGCTCATGGAGAAGTACCTCTCCGATGAGGAGCTCACCGAGGACGAGGTCAAGAACGCCATCCGCCTCGGCACGCTGAACTTCTCGTTCGTGCCCGTGCTGTGTGGCTCGGCGTTCAAGAACAAGGGCGTCCAGCCCATGCTCGACGCCGTGGTCGACTTCCTACCGAGCCCGCTCGACATCCCGGCCGCCGAGGGCGTCGACAACAAGGGCAACCACGTGGAGCGAAAGGCCGACGAGAACGGCCCGTTCGCCGCGTTGGCCTTCAAGATCGTGGCCGACCGCTTCGGCAAGCTCACCTACTTCCGGGTGTACTCGGGCACCATCGCCAAGGGCGACGAGGTCTACAACGCCACCAAGGAGCGCAGGGAGCGGCTCGGCCGCATCCTGCTCATGCACGCCAACCAGCGCGAAGACCTCGAGGTCGCCATGGCCGGCGACATCGTGGCCGGCCTCGGCTTCCAGCAGACCACCACCGGCGACACGCTGTGCGACCGGGCCCATCCGGTGGTGCTCGAGCGCATCGAGATCCCCGAGCCCGTCATCCACGTGGCCATCGAGCCGAAGACCAAGGTCGACCAGGACAGGTTGGGCAAGGCCCTGTACTCCTTGTCCGAGGAGGACCCCACGTTCCGGGTCCGCACCGACGACGAGACCGGCCAGACCGTCATCTCCGGCATGGGCGAGTTGCACCTCGAGGTGCTCGTCGACCGCATGCTGCGCGAGTTCAACGTCGACGCCACGGTCGGCAAGCCGCAGGTGGCCTACCGCGAGACGATCACGCAGGCCATCAAGGACGTCGAGTACCGCCACATCAAGCAGACCGGTGGCACCGGCCAGTTCGCCGTGGTCATCATCAGCCTCGAGCCCACCGGTCCCGGTGGCGGCTACATCTTCGTCGACAAGATCACGGGCGGCCGCATACCCCGTGAGTACATCCCCGCGGTCGACCAGGGCATCCAGCAGGCGCTCGAGTCGGGCGTGCTCGCCGGCTACCCGACGGTCGACGTGAAGGCCACCCTGGTGGACGGTCAGTACCACGACGTCGACTCGTCCGAGATGGCGTTCAAGATCGCCGGCTCCCAGGCCTTCAAGGAGGCCGCCCGCCGGGCCAAGCCCGTGCTCCTCGAACCGATCATGTCGGTCGAGTGCGTCACCCCCGACGACTACATGGGCGACGTGATGGGCGATCTCTCCAGCCGCCGCGGTCGCATCGAAGGCATGGAGGCCCGGGGCAACACCCAGGTCATCAAGGCCCAGGTGCCGCTGTCGGAGATGTTCGGCTATTCTACCGACCTTCGCTCGCGCACTCAGGGACGCGCGACGTACACCATGCAGTTCAACAGCTACCAGCAGGTCCCGCAGAACGTCGCCGACGACATCATCAAGCGGGTCCGGGGCGAGTAGCCCGGTAGCCACCACCGATCACCTGATCCTTGACAACCCACCTGAAGAAGAAGCCAGCAAAGAGGAAGCTGCCATGAGCAAGGCGAAGTTCGAGCGCACCAAGCCG
>JANPGL010000151.1:0-17812 GCA_031423915.1 Actinomycetes bacterium
CCGCGAGGCACTGCGTCACGTACACGACGCGGTACTGCGAGTACATGGCGCCGCCGAGCAGCCCGACCGTCGCACCGACCAGCGCCTGGGCGGCCGGGGAGTCGCCGGCGGCGACGACCACGCCGCCGCCCTCGTTGCCGACGGGCATCGACTGGTCGAACCGGGCGCGCAGGCCCGCCAGCGCGCCGGCCGGCACGGTCAGCCGCACGACCGGCCGCTCGGCGGTGCCCGACGTCTGGGCCGTGGGCACGTCGGCGCCGGCGAGCAGCAGCCCGAGGTCCGAGGGGTTGATCGGCGCGGCCTCGACGCGCACGACCACCTCGTCGGCCGCGGGGGTGGGCACGTCGGTGTCGACGAGCGAGAGCTCGAGCGTGCCGTCGGCGGTGAGGAGGGAGCGCAGCTGGAGCGCGGTCGCGGGTGCGGAGGTGGCCATGGGCCGCACGGTACCGCCCGCCGGCGCTACGTTCGGCCCGGCGATGGCGTACTGGCTGATGAAGTCCGAACCCGAGGAGCTGAGCTACACCGACCTGATAGCGCGCAAGCGCGCCGGCTGGGACGGTGTGCGCAACCACCAGGCCAAGAACTTCCTGCGGCGCATGGTGGTGGGCGACCGGGCGATCTTCTACCACTCGAGCACCACGCCGCCGGGCGCTGCGGGCATCTGCCGCATCGCCAGGACGGCCGAACCCGACCCCACCCAGTTCGACCCGACGAGCCACTACTACGACCCCACGTCGCCGCCCGACCGCCCCCGCTGGGACTGGGTGACCGTGGCCCCGGTCAAGCGCTTCGCCCGTTACGTTCCGCTGGACGAGCTGAGGACCCTGCCCGAGCTGGCCGGGTGCCGCCTGCTGGCCCGCGGCAACCGGTTGTCGGTCATGCCGCTCACCGACGCCGAGTTCGCCGCCATCGCCCGCGCCGGTGGTGTGCGCGTCTGAGCCGCTTCGGTCGGGGCGGCGCGTCGCCCTCGACGAGCCCGTGCTCTTCGAGATCCTCTTTCAGCCCGACGCCGTCGGGGCCGAGGTGGGCGATGAGCTCGTGGGCGTGGAGCAGCACCGGCTCCGCTCTTCGGGATCCTCCCGTGGGAGGCTCCCCGTGCGCGGCCGGCCATCCACGCGCGACATGATGGGATCGTGCCGCGCAAGAAGGTGACCGAGCCGACGCCCACGCCGGCCCCCGAGCCCGTCGGCCCGGCGACGTACACGATCGACCAGCTGTCGCAGCACACGGGTGTCCCCGGGCGGACGATCCGCTTCTACCAGTCGCAAGGCGTCCTGCCGTCACCGCGGCGGCAGGGGCGCCTCGCTTTCTACGACGACGACCACGTCAAGCGTCTTCACCTGATCGCCGAGCTGCGTGACAAGGGACTGCGGCTCGACGCCATCCGCGATGCGCTCGAGCAGCTCGAGTCGGGGAGCGACTCGCTGCACCACTGGCTCGGCCTGTCCGACCGGTTCACCGACTCGTGGGCCGAGGACCGCCCGGTGCTGATGTCCACCGACGAGCTCGGCGCTCGCTACGGCGGCCTGCGCCGTGGTCTGCTCGCCGACCTCGAGGCGATCAGGCTGATCCGCCGCGAGGGTTCGGGCGTTCGCCCCTCGTACCTGGTGCAGAGCCTCACGTTCGTGGACAACATCGTGATGCTCGAAGGTGTGGGCGTCGAGATGAGCGTCGCGGTCCAGGCGGCGCTCAAGATCCGCGGTGCCATGTCGGTGCTCGTCGACGAGCTCGTGGCCGACTTCGTGACCTACTTCCGTGACGATCTGCTGGCCGGCGGGCCCGACGGCCCCGACCGGGTCGTGAAGGCCGTGCAGCAGTTGCGGCCCGCCGGCATCGACACCCTTCGCATCACGTTCGGCGAGGAGGTCGACCGGGCCATCCGCGGCCTCGTCGAGGCAGGCCCGAAGTCGATCGACGACATGGTCGATCGACGGGCCAAACGCGAGACCGCCAAGGCCGAAGGCAAGGCCCGCCCCGCACGCTGACGCGTCAGATGGGGAGGACCTCGGCGCCGTCGGGGGGCCCGGCCGGTCGTCCTGCCAAAGCTCGGAGCGGGCTCCCAGGATCGTCGGAGCACCCGATCGGACGATGGGTCCATGACCCTGATCGACGCGACCCCTCAGACCCCGTCGGCCGACGCCCGCCCGCTCGGCGCGCAACCGACCGACGGCAACCGTCTCCGACGGCTGTTCCGACCGCCCGACGCGCCGCCGTGGTACCGGCCGGCGTCGGCCGCCCTGATCGTGGCCACCCTGGCGGCGTACCTGTGGTCGCTCGGCGCGTCGGGGTGGGCCAACGCCTACTACTCGGCGGCCGTGCAGGCCGGCACGCAGAGCTGGAAGGCCATGTTCTTCGGCAGCTTCGACGCGGCCAACGCCATCACGGTCGACAAGACCCCGGCCTCGCTGTGGGTCATGGAGCTCTCGACGCGACTGTTCGGCGTCAACTCGTGGTCGATCCTCGTACCCGAGGCGCTCATGGGGGTGGTCACCGTCGCCCTCGTGGGCGCCCTCGTGCGCCGCTGGTTCGAGCCGGGTGCCGCGCTCCTCGCGGGTGCCGTGGTGGCATGTACCCCGGTGGCGGCGTTGATGTTCCGCTTCGACAACCCCGACGCGCTGCTGGTGCTGCTGCTCACCGCCTCGGCGTACGCCGTCACCCGCGCCATCGAGGACGGGCGCACGCGCTGGCTCGTGGCGGCAGGCTCGCTGGTCGGCTTCGGCTTCCTGACCAAGATGATGCAGGCGTTCGTGGTGGTGCCCGCGCTGGCCGGCGCGTACCTGCTCGCCGGTCCGCCACACCTCTGGCGCCGGGTGAAGCAACTCGCCGCCATGGCCGTAACGCTCATCGTGGCAAACGGCTGGTGGGTGGCGATCGTCGAGCTGTGGCCGAAGGGTTCGAGACCGTACATCGGTGGTTCCCAGCACGACAGCGTGCTCGAGCTGATGTTCGGTTACAACGGCCTGGGGCGGCTCACCGGCAACGAGACCGGCTCGGTGGGCGGGGGCGCCGGCACCGGCCGCTGGGGCCAGACGGGTCTGCTGCGCCTGTTCGACGCCGACTACGGCGGCCAGATCTCGTGGCTGCTGCCGGCCGCGGTCGTAGTGACGGTCGCCGGCCTGGTGGTCACCTGGCGCAAGGCCCGCACCGACCGCACCCGAGCGGCGGTGGCGCTGTGGGGCGGCACGCTGCTGCTCACCGGCGGCGTGATCAGCCTCAGTGAAGGCATCATCCACACGTACTACACGGTGGCCTTGGCCCCCGCGATCGGCGTGCTGGTGGGCATCGGAGCCGGCCTGGCGTGGGCACACCGCCACGACTGGCGGATACGGGCGCTGTCCGCGGCCACCGTGGCCGGCACGGCCGCGTGGTCCGCGGTGCTCCTCGGTCGCACGGCCGACTGGCACCCCTGGCTGCGGCCGGTCGTCCTCGTGGCCGGCGGCCTGGCGGCGCTGCTGCTGGTGATCGGCGGACGCCCACGCCTGGTGATGGCCGGTGCTTCCTTGGCGCTGGTCGCGGCCCTCGCCGGCCCCGTCGCCTACACGGCGAACACGATCATCACGCCCCACACCGGATCGTTGCCCACGGCCGGCCCGTCGACGGGGCGCGGCTTCGGACCGGGCAACGGCGTCCGCGGCGACGGGCCGGGCGGGACCCCGCCGGCCGGGACCGCCCGCCCGACGGGCGGTCCCACGGGCGCCGCTCCGCCCGGTGCCGCTCCGCCCGGTGCCGCTGCGACCGGTGCCGCCGCGATCGATGGCACGGGAGGCGCGATGGGCCCCAACGGCGGCGTGGGCGGCCTGCTGAACGTCTCGACGCCGAGCGCCGCGGTGCTGGCCGCGCTCGCGCAAGACGCCGACGCCTACACCTGGGTGGCGGCGGCCGTCGGCGCCAACACCGCGGCCGGCTACCAGCTCGCCAGCGGCGAACCGGTGCTGGCCATCGGCGGCTTCAACGGGAGCGACCCCGCGCCCACGCTGGCCGAGTTCAAGGCGCTGGTCGCCGAGGGCCGCATCCACTGGTTCGTGGCCGGCGGCGGCGCGGGCGTCCAGAACGGCGGATCGAACGTGTCGTCGGAGATCGCGTCATGGGTGACCGGTACCTTCACGGCCACCACGGTCGGCTCGACGACGCTGTACGACCTGACGGCACCCACCACTGCTTGAGGCTGCGCGACGATGCAGGCATGAGCGACGGGCCGGCGACGAACGACACGCTCGGAGCCGGCCCGTTCAGCGCCTGGCTCGCCGACATGGGCGACGCGATGCGCGGGGCGAGCGACGCCGACGTGGCATGCGGTGACTGCACCGCCTGCTGCGCCTCGTCGCAGTTCGTGCACATCGCGCCCGACGAGGCCGACGCGCTGGCGCACATCCCGAAGGCGCTGCTGTTCCCGGCTCCGCAACTGCCCCAGGGCCACGTGCTCCTCGGCTACGACGAGAACGGCCGTTGCCCGATGCTCGGCGACGGGGGGTGCACGATCTACGCGCACCGCCCGCGGACCTGTCGCACGTACGACTGCCGCGTGTTCGCCGCCACCGGTGTGCCGTCCGACAAGCCGATGGTGGCGGCCCGCGCCGTGCGCTGGCGCTTCGACCACCCGACGACGCGTGACGGGGTCGAGCACGCCGCCGTGCGGGCCGCGGCGGCCTGGTTGCGCCAGCACGCCGGGGGGTTGCCCGACGACGACGTGCCGCGCTCGGCCACGCAGGCCGCCGTGCTGGCCACGGCGTTGCACCGTGCCTTCCTGGACGGCGCCGCGCCCGACGTGGCCGCCGTGCGACTCGAGCTGCGGCGGGTGCGGTCGTGAGCGGCGCGGCGCACTACGCCTTCCACGCCGAGGTGTGGGCGCAACAGAGCACGGGCTCGTGGCACTTCGTCAGCGTTCCCGAGGACGCGGCCGACGACATCGACGAGCACTTCGGTGCCACCGCCGCCGGCTTCGGGTCGGTACGGGTGGAGGCGACCATCGGGGCCACCACGTGGCGCACGTCGCTGTTCCCCGATGCCAAGCGCAAGACGTACGTGCTGCCGGTCAAGAAGCCGGTACGAGCGGCGGAGGGTCTCGATGCGGGCTCCACGGCGTTCGTGGAGCTCCGCATCGTTCCGTAGAGTGGTCCGATGAAGTACGTGAAGCTGGGGTCCACGGGCCTGGACGTGTCCAAGATCTGCCTCGGGTGCATGAGCTACGGCATCGCCGAGCGCGGCTCCCACCTCTGGACGCTCGGGGAGGACGAGAGCCGCGAGTTCATCCGGCGTTCGGTCGAGGCGGGCATCAACTTCTTCGACACGGCCAACGTGTACTCCGACGGCACCAGCGAGGAGATCGTCGGCAAGGCCCTGACCGACTACGCCCGGCGCGAGGACATCGTGCTCGCGACGAAGGTCCACGGGGTCATGCGCAAAGGCCCGAACGGACGCGGCCTGTCGCGCAAGGCGATCATGTTCGAGATCGACGCCAGCCTGCGTCGCCTCGGCACCGACTACGTCGACCTCTACCAGATCCACCGGTGGGACCCGCGCACGCCCATCGAGGAGACGATGGAGGCGCTGCACGACGTGGTGAAGGCCGGCAAGGCCCGCTACATCGGCGCCTCGTCGATGTGGGCGTGGCAGTTCGCCAAGGCCCAGCAGGTGGCCGAGCGCAACGGGTGGACGCGCTTCGTCACCATGCAGAACCACTACAACCTCGTGTACCGCGAGGAAGAGCGCGAGATGCTGCCGTTGTGCCTCGACCAGGGTGTCGGTGTCATCCCGTGGAGCCCCCTCGCCCGCGGCATGCTCACCCGTGATCGCAGCGCCGTCACCAGCCGAAGCGAGACCGACGAGTTCGGCAAGACGCTCTACGGCACGGCCGACCTCGACATCGTCGATCGCGTCGCCGAGATCGCCGCCGCCCGAGGCGTGAGCCGGGCCCAGGTGGCGCTGGCGTGGGTGGCCAAGCATCCCGCCGTGACGGCACCGATCGTGGGCGTCACCAAGCAGTCGCAGCTCGACGACGCCATCGCGTCGGCCGAGCTGACCCTCACACCCGACGAGGTGGGCGCGCTCGAAGCGCCGTACACCCCTCAGCCCGTCCAGGGGTTCTGACGTGGATCTCACCGTCGTGCGCGACGTGCACACCGCCATCAACCTGGTGCACCGCTTCGTCTACTTCGTGCCCGAGGCCGCCGAGGAGACCGCCGCGCTCGGTGTCACCGGCCGGGGCACCTACTTCGGGCCGCGGGCCGCGCCGCTCGGCGCGGTCGGTCCCGAGATCGTGATCGCCACCTTCTACAACTTCAGCCCCACGGCCGTGCGCACCTGGGTGCCCAAGGTGTGGACCGAAGCGTCCCCGGAGGCACTGCAGCAGGCTCGGTTCCGGGCCGCCGGCCGCGCCATGGAGCGTGTCGGCGCGCGGCTCACGTCCGAACAGCTCGCCGAGGCGCGCTCGATCATCGACCCGGTCGTGGCCGGTCTCGACCTGGCCGGCAAGGCGCTGGCCGCAGCCAACGCCGCCGTGGCGCTGCCCGACGACCCGATGCTGGCCCTGTGGCAGCAGGTCGCCGTGCTGCGCGAGTACCGCGGCGACGTCCACATCGCCGCGCTCGTGTTCCACGAACTCGGCCCGTGCGACTGCATGGTCGTGCAGGTCGGCACCGGGCGGTTCCCGTTGGGCGTCACCCAGGCCACGCGGCAGTGGACCGAGGACGAGTGGGCCGCCGCCGTCGGTCGCCTCGCCGCCCGAGGGTGGACCGACGCGTCGGGCGCCATGACCGCAGCGGGCAACGAGGCGCGCGAGCGCATCGAGCACGACACCGACCGCCTGTGCGCATCGGCGTGGGCCCCCGTGGGCGAAGCCGGCGCCGCTCGCCTGCGCGATCTGATCTGGCCGATCCACCAGGCCATGGACGCCGCCGGCACCTACGCCCTGCTCGCCTGAACCCGGCTTCGCTCGTCAGCGGTATCCTCTCCCCGGGGCGATCCTCGGGGAGGGCGACGTGGGCGACGCGACGGTGGTGCTCATCACCGGTACCAGCACCGGCATCGGGCGGAAGGCCGCGGTTGAGCTGGCACGCCGGGGGGCGCGCGTCTTCGGCACGATGCGCGACGTGACGAAGGCGGGCGACCTGCTGGCCGAGGCCGCGGCCGCCGGCGTCACGGTCGAGGCTGTGCCCCTCGACGTCCGCTCGCAGGCGTCGGTGCAGGCGGCCGTCGACCACGTGGTGCGCGTGGCGGGACGGCTGGACGTGCTCGTCAACAACGCTGCGACGTTCGTGTACCTCCCCGTGGAGTTCTCCGCGCTCGATGACATCGAGGCCGTGATCGACACGAACCTCACCGGGGCCATCCGGATGATCCGCGCTGCGGTGCCGGTGATGCGCCGCCAGGGTTCGGGGCGCATCGTGAACGTGGGGTCCGTGGCGGCCGAGCCGAAGCTGGGGATGCCGCTGATGAGCGTCTACGGGGCGACCAAGGCGGGCCTGCGCGCGCTCAGCTACGACCTCAACAAGGAACTGCTCCCGCTCGGCATCGAGGTGCTGATCTGCGAGGGGGGCATCGGCGGACGCTCGGCGATGTTCACGCCGCTCCATGACGGTGTCGCTGCCTTCGGCCAGGGCAACGGCGCCTACGCCCACGCCGAAGACGCTGCGCGCGCCGTCGCCGACGTGCTCGACCAGCACTCGCCCGAGCCCGACCGCGCCGGAGAGATCATTGCCGACGCCTGCTTGACGGCGCAGCCCGACCTGCGGCACCCCGCGGTGGAACAGAGCGACCTCGACGCTGCGCACGGCATCACCGACGAGGAGTACCGCCGCCTGTGCCGCGGTCAGGACGTGGCCGCCATCTGCGAGCGCGTCGGCCTGGCGAGCTGGGCCTGGGGCGCCTGACTCGTGCTCAGGCGTTCCCGGTGTCGCCCGAGACACCGGTGACCATGGCGGCACCGAGAACCCCGGGCAGGCCAGCGCCACGCGGGTCGTTGGCCTCTCTTGCCACGACACGTCGCGGCGCGATGCTGGAGTCGGAGCGACCACCAGTCGATCCGAGGAGGTCGGTGATGGGACGGCTCGACGGCAAGGTCGCCATCGTCACGGGTGCAGCCCGCGGCATGGGCGAGGCGGAAGCTCGGTTGTTCGCGGCCGAAGGGGCCAAGGTCGTGGTGGCCGACGTGCTCGACGCCGAGGCGCTGGCGGTCGCCGCCGCCATCGGCGACGCCGCGCTGGCGGTGCACCTCGACGTGACCGACGAGGCGTCGTGGCAGGCGGCGCTGGCCGCGTGCCGTGAGCGGTTCGGTGCGCCGAGCGCGCTCGTCAACAACGCCGGCATCCTGCACGTGTCGCCGCTGCTCGCGATGGACGTGGCCGACCTGCGCCGCGTGCTCGAGGTGAACCTCGTCGGCCCGTTCCTCGGCATGAAGATCGTCGGCGGCGCCATGGCCGCGGCGGGCGGCGGCTCGATCGTCAACGTGTCGTCGACCGGCGGGATGATCGGCATGTCGATGATAAGCGCCTACACGGCCTCGAAGTGGGGCCTGCGCGGCATGACCAAGAGCGCGGCGATCGAGCTGGCCCGGCACGGTGTGCGCGTGAACTCGCTGCACCCTGGTGGCGTGGCCACGGTGATGGGTGGCGCCGCCGCCTCGGTGCTCACCGACCCGCCGTCGTTCGGCGCCGTCGACGCCGACGCCACGCTCGCCGCGCTCGACGCCCGCAGCGCGAACCAGCCGATCCAACGGATCGGCCGGCCGATCGAGATCGCCCGGCTGGCTCTGTTCCTGGCCTCGGACGAGTCGAGCTACTGCACCGGGGCCGAGTTCGTGGCCGACGGCGGCGACATCGCCGGGCACGACCTCAGCGCCAGCTTCTCCTGATCGAACGTCAGCGCACCGAGGCGTTCGCCGGGATCCGAGGACCACCGGCGGTGCCGCCTGCGCCCTTGTCCATGGCGCGCACCCGCACCCAGGTGAGCACCGTCACGGCGACGGTCACGGCGATGATCGACCAACGCAGCAGCGACGTGCTGCGGTCGGTGCCGGCCGTGAGCGCGTGGACCGTGGTGCTGGCGAAGAGCGGGAAGCTCAGGTAGTGCGTCATCCGCCAGGCGCGCTTCGACAGGCGCGAGCGCAGGAGCGAGGTCACCTCGACGGCGGCGAGCAGGTACATGCCGATGACACCCCACGCCACGGCCACCGGATGCCACGATCCGGTGAACGGTACGAGGACCTCGACCAGACCGAAGTGGGTGTAGCTGTCGGCGATGAGCGCCAGCGCGTGGATGCCCGTGAACACGAGCGCCAGGCCGCCGAGGAACCGGTGCAGGTCGAGGATCCAGTTCGGCCGGGGGCGGCCGCGCAGGATCCTCGTCGACAGGGCCAGGCCCCACAGGACGCTGGCGCCGAGCAGGGCCCATGCCACGATGCCGCCGGCGCGGGCCGTGTACCACCAGATCTGGGTGCCGAGCATGGGCGTTCCTCCGGGAGTGAGCGGCGGTCAGCTGCTGTGGCTGGAGCTGGAGGCCTTGGCGGCGGGGGCGGCCGGACGGGCCCGGACGGTCGTGGGGGTGGTCCGGCGCGCCGTCGTGACGGTCGCGGCGCGCACGGTAGGAGCAGGTGTGGCCGGCGCCACGGCCGCGGGCGCCGCTGCGGTGGGCGCCACCGCAGCGGGCGCGACGGCCGCCTTCGCGATGGGCGCCACCGACGGCCGGGCGGTGCTGGCCGGGGCCGTGGCCCTGGTCACCGGTGCGAGGGTTCCGACGGGCTCGATGGGGGTGTCGGCGTCGTCGGCCCAGCCGACCGGGCGCTCGCTGTCGAGGTGGACGGCCGGGGTGGCGCCCTGGCTCGAGGCACCGGTCGCCATGCATCCGGCCATGAAGAGCAGACCGGCGACCGACCCGGCGCCGGTCACCTGGCGGGCGAGTCGGGCCGGGTGGGGGCGCCGACGGCGGGTGACGGTGATCGGGCTCATGCACCCATCGTGGCGGCCGTTCCTCAGAGGACCCTCAGGATCCCCTTGGTGGCCCCGCTGATCTCGGCGGTCCGCTGAATGGGTGCCGCAGGGTTCGGGACCCATGGGCCAGGGCGTGGACCAGGGCGGGGTCACGCGTCCGGCTGGTTCCACCGAACCCTGCGGCTCCTTGACCATACGGAGCGACCGGAGGGCCTTCGAGGAGGAGCGGTGTGGGAATCGTCAGCGCTACGTGGAGGCGGCGGGGAGGGTCACGCCCGGCGCACGGGCAACCGGCGTACCGCCCGGAGCTGGAAGGTCTCGTTCCAGTCGAGGTGGTCGCGGTCGTCCAGCGAGTACCGATCGACCGACTTCGTGAGCTCCTCGAGCGCGACTCGGGCTTCGAGGCGGGCCAGGGATGCGCCGGGGCAGAAGTGGATGCCCCGCCCGAACGCGAAGTGATCGGCCAGGTTCGGGCGTGCCGGGTCGAACCGCTCCGGATCGGGGAAGACCCGGTCGTCGTGATTGGCCGACAGGTAGACGACGAGCACGTTCTCGCCCGCCGGGATCGTGACACCGCCGAGGGTGACCTGGCGCGTGGTCTTGCGCTGGTTCACCCCGCTCGGCGTGATGATGCGCAGCAGCTCTTCGACGACGCTCGGGATGATCGACGGGTCCTGACGCATCCGACCCCACCACTCGGGTTCGTCGTGGAACCGGACCATGGCCTGGGTCAGCAGGTTGGTGGTGGTCTCGTTCCCCGCCACCAGCAGCTGGCGCACGATCGACACGATCTCGTCGTCGCTCAGCTGGCGCTCGGTGGCCGTGCCGAGGTCGGTCGTCTCGTCGTCGGACAGTCGGGCGTCGACCAGGTTGGCGAGCACGTCGGCGCCGCCCGGCGTGGCGCGCTTCCGGGCGATCTGCTCGAGGATGAACTCGCGCATCGCCGCGCTGCCGAGCACCGACTCGATCATCTCGGCGTCGCTGAGCCGGGCACCGATGGGCGCCACCGCAGCGTCGGACCACCGCTTGAAATCGTCGACCCGATCGTCGGGCACGTCGAGCCCGCGGGCGATGACCCGCACCGGCAACGGTACGGCGAAGCCGCCCACGAAATCGAACGGTTCGTCCGGCCGCCACGACGCGAGGAGCTCGCGGCAGATGGAACGGGCGAGCGGCTCGTAGGCGCGCACGGCCAGCGGGGCGAAGGCACGCGAGATCAGCCGACGGTTACGGGTGTGGCCCGGGGGGTCGAGCGTCAGCAGCGTGGGCGTCTCGTTGCCGATGCGCGGCGCGATGCGCTTGAGCTCGGCGAGCAGCTCCGGCGACGGCGGCACCAGGCCGAGCGAGCCCACCTGGGACGAGAACGTGGCGGTGTCCGACACCACCTCGCGCACGAGGTCGTGTCGAGTGACGAGCCAGAAGCCTTTGCCGTGCGCCACGCGCACCACCGGATGCTCGTCGCGCAGCGCGGCGTAGGTCGGGAACGGGCAGCCGATGAACGCGCGGTCGAACGGGTCGAGGTCGGTGAGGTCGGTCACAGGCGTGTCCTCTCGTCGCCGGGAGCGTGGCACGCGCCTCGAGGTGCGGGCAAGGAGCCCGTATCACGGTGATCGGAAGCCACTCATCCAAGTGTGCGGTCGTTCGTTCTGCGGCCGCCGGTGACGAGGGGCGACCATGCGACGCGACAATTCGAGCACGAGGAGGCGGTGGCTCACGGGGATCTGCCTCGTTCCGCTCGCCCTGGCCACCGCCGGCTGCGCCAGCCGGCAGGCTCCGCTGGTGCTGCCTGCGCTGGCGCCTGCACCGACGTCGACGACCTCGACGACCCGGGCGACGGCGACCACCAGGAAGTCCACGACGACGGCCCCGAGCCGCGCGGCGACGACCGCCCCGCCCGTGGTCACCGCGGTCCCGCCGACGACGACGGTCCCCGTCACGGCGAGCGGACGCGTGGGCGCACCACGACCGGCCAACCCGGGCACGGCCGCCACCACCCCTGCGCCGGCGCCGCCGTCGACGGCCGCCCCCGTGCCGCGCATCACCTCAGGCTCGGCGACCCCTGCCGGTGGCCTCACCGCGCCCACCACGAACCCGCTGCCGCTTCCGGCCCCCGCGCCGGCCCTACAGGTCACGGCGCCAGGCGCTCGGGCCGTACCCGAAGGTCCGTTCGACGTCCTCGTCACCGGGACGGGCACCTTCGAACTGGTGGCGCAACCGGCGACGGTCTGCGTCGTCGATGCCGGCCGCATCCGCCCCGTGGGCGCCGGCGAGTGCCGCGTGCGAGCCACCGCGGCCGGCTTCACCGACACCGACGTGGTGGTGCGCATCCGACGGGGCGACCCGTCGATCAGCTGGCAGCTCGGCGCCACCACCACGTTCACCTACAACACGGTCGCCCTCGATCTGCGGGCCACGTCGGGTCGACCCGTGCAGGTCACCGACGCTCGCGGCACGTGCAAGCTCGCCGGCCCCTCGGCGCTGTCGTTCGCCGTCGTCGGTCCGGGCGGCGTGCCCCAGCTCGGCCAGTGCGACGTGACGGCGGTCGTGGACGAGAGCGCCGAGTGGAACGGCGCCACCATCACGTTGACGACGACGTCGACCCGTGCGCCGGTGACGCTGGCCCTCGATGTGCCGGCCACCTCGTCGCTGGCGTCGTTCACTGCCAAGGTCACTCTGACCCAGGCCGACCGCTCGCTCGACAACCTGCTCACCTTCTCGATCGAGTCGGCCGGCGCCTGCTCGTTGGGGGCCAGCGCCACGCTGGCGAACCCGTCGACCAGGACCGCCTCGCTCAAGGCCACCGGCTCGGCGCCGGCGTCGAGTTGGTGCGCCGTTCGGGTGCTCACCGATGTGGGCGGCGCCGCCGGTCTGGTCAGCTTCACCAAGCCGGCGTGTCGGTTCGTGTGGATCGGAACGGGGTCGCCGCCGGCGACGAAGCCGGCCTGCCCCTGGTGAACGGGCGCCGCCCGTCGGTCCCGCCAGCGTCAGCGCTCGATCGACCAGTCTCCCCCGAGGCGACGCCTGTAGGACTGACCGCACGACGGGCCGCCCGGGTGACGCGAGATGCATCGACCGATTTGCAGCGCGTCGCCCGAGGGCTCGGTGCGTCGACCGAACGGGTCGATCACGCCGGTGCACCCGGGGGTGAGGCAGGCGGCGGGTTCGCGATCGCGCTGCCAGGGTGGGCGGGGGACGCTCGGCGGGGGATCGTTCGGGGACATGCCGCCGAGCGTGCGCCCCCAGATCGTGCCGACAGGGGTGGGACGCTCAGCGAACGGTCAACGTGCCCGGGAGAGGCACCGCCTGCGAGTGGTCAGCGCAGGTGGGCGCGCCGGCGGAGCTCGGGCTCGTCGGCCACGCGCAGGCGGCCCCGCCCGAGCTCCACGAGCCCGTCGGCCGCCAGCTGACGCAGGATGCGGTTCACGGTCGGTCGGGCGATGCCACAGTACGACGCCAACTCCTCCTGGCGGATCGGCATCCACCCCCCGGCACGTTCGTGCGGACGGTAGGCCTCGTGCAGCATGAGCAGCCGGCGCATCACGCGGTGTTCGATGGGGAGGTACACCGACTCCATCAGCTGGTCGGTCATCTCGCGCACCCGGTCGGCCAGCGCATCGACGATGAGCCGGTCGAGTCGGGGTACGCGTTCGCGCCACTGCTCGAACTGGTCGCGCGTGAGCGAACGCGTCTCGCTCTTCTCGAGCGCCGTGATCGTGGCGTTGCGGTGGTGGGCGTTGCCGAACAGCGCCAGCTCGCCGAACACGTCGTCGCGGTGGAACACGTTCACGATGAGCTGCTGGCCCTGTGGCGTCGCCACGTCGGCCACGAACGAACCCTTGGTGACGAGGTGCAACGAGTCGCCGTGGTCCCCCTGCCAGTAGACCTTGTCGCCCGCGGCGAACGTCCGTCGACGCGCCGACTCCACGAACACCCGGCGTTCGGCCTCGGTGAGTTCCTGGAACAGGTGGCGCATGAGCGCCGAAGCGTAGATCCCCGACCGCGGCCCGCTCATCGGTAGCACGATGCGATTCGTCCCCGGCTCAGTCGTGCGGCCGCGCCCGCACCAGCGACGGGTGGCAGCGCAACCGGGTGAGCAGGCGCTGGCGCGTGGGGCCGAGACTGCCGATGGGCCGCCCGACGAGGGCGCTGATGCGCGCGTAGTCGGGGCGGCTGTCCTGCACGAGCAGCTCGAGCATCCGACGTTCGGTGGGTGCCAGCGCGGTGAGCGCCTCGCGCAGCGCGTCGCCGTCGCTGGCGGCGAGCACGCGCTCGAAGTCGTCGTCGACGCCCACGATGGGGACCTCGGGCACCCCGTGCAACGTGACGGTGCGGTTCTGTCGGCGGCCGTGGCGGACGGCGGCGTGGTACGTGACGCGTTTCAACCAGCCGGGCAGGCACGCCGGCGTGTCGATCTGGTCGAGGTGGCCGAGCAGCGTGAGCCATACCTCCTGGGCCACGTCGTCGACATCGGTGGCGTTCACACCCGTGCGCCGGGCCACGCCGTGGACGAGGGACCGGAAGCGGGACACGAGCTCGTCGAAGGCGTGGCTGTCGCCTGCTCGGACCCGCGCCAGGAGCACGTCGTGGCCGTCGGACGCCCCGCTGCGGGGGAGCTGGGTGGTGGTGGTGGTCATGGAGACCACTGCACCCCAGGGTCAGGCCGGCGTCGTTGCCCGCCGGTACCTCCCGAGTGTCACCGCCGTGACACTCCGGCAGTGGCCCGGTGGCCGTCAGCCGCCGAAGATGGCCTGTGGCAGCTCGGCCGGCGGGGCGAACGTGCCGGCCACGTCGACGGTGAAGCCGGCGCCGACCTTGGCGGTCACGGTCACCGTGACGCCGTAGGCCGTCGCGCTGGCACCGACCGGAACGACGTGCTGGTACGTGCCCGGCGCGCCCAGCGCAGGACCCTGCCGTCGGCGCACGCTCACGCACGAACCGCCGTAGGCGCCGGCGTTCGGGCACTCGTTGCCGCGCTGGTCCACGATCGAGAACGACACGCCTTCGACCGCGAGGAAGCGGTCGTTGCCGGTCTTCGGGCGGGCCTCGACGGTGAGCATCACCTTCGGGTTGCCGGGGGCGGGGATGGCCACGATCTGGAGGCCGTCGGCGGAGGGAGCGATGAGCGTGTAGCTGGCGGTGCCGGGGTTGTGCACGGCCACCTGGGCGTCGTCGATCCAGCCGGCAGCGAACCGGTCGAACGCCATGGTGTTCTGGGCCACGCACGGCCAGCGCAGGGTGCCGCCGCCCCCGGTGGACCGCTCGCACCAGCCGTCGTCCGGCATGTCGCTCATGATGTCGGTGGGGTTGTCGTACGGCGATGCCGGGCCCGTGTACGAGTGCGGCCAGTGAAGGCTGTGCCCGATCTCGTGGATCAGGATGTTGGGAGCGGGCAGGTCGACCACCGAGCCGCCACCGACCCACAGGCCGCGTCGCGTCTCCGACGGCGGCTGGTCGAACAGGTTGTAGTTGTAGGAGTCGAGCGAGGTGACGCCGCCCGGTGAGCCCAGGCCGATGCCGAACGTCGACGTGTCGGTGGCGAACGAGTTGGTGAACGGTCGGCCGGTGTTGGCGATCGTCTTGGCGAGGCAGGCCTCGAACCCCTCGGACGTGGTGAGCGCCAGGCGGCCGGCGGCCACGAACGTGGGCACGTAGCGGCCGCCGGACACCGCGGCGTAGTACGGCGTGGCGTTGTCGTTCGCCCACTGGGTCACGGCGGCGAGGTCGACGCTGAGGCGGCGGGGGTCGGCGTACTCCGACGCCGTGGAACCGGCGGGCACGTCGCACACCCACACGGCCACGCGGTCGGTGCCGGCCATCTGGTGCAGGGTGGGCCGGACGACCAGCAGGTTGCGCACGGCGCCGATGGCGGCGGGCGGCGTGGCGCGCGTCTCGAGCAGTCGGGCCGGCGACAGGCCCGTGTAGCCGCCGCCCGTCGGGAACCAGCCGAGGACGTCGACGATCACGTCGACGGTGCCGCCGTTGTTGAAGATCGAGATCTTCCCCCCGGCCCCGACGGGGACGATGACCATGTTGGGCACGGTCTGCCCGGCGACCATGTTGAGGTTCGACGCGGTGGGTCGTGCCTCGCCCGCCGGCCACACCGTGAGGAAGCTGCCGAGCGTCGGGTTCGTGACCGTCACGTTGAGGGCAACGGCGCCGACGCCGCTGGCGGGGACGCCGCCGCGGCCGACGACGGTGAGGTCGGTGGTGCCACCCTGCCCGACGGGCCCGGCGCCCACGGCCTGGCCGTCGACGGTCGGCAGGCCCGGCCGGGTGTCCATGAGGCGTGCGGGCGACAGGCCGGTGTAGCTGCCCCCGGCAGGGAACCAGCCGAGGACGTCGACGACGAGGTCGACGGTACCGGCGAAGTTGAAGAGCGAGATCTTCCCCCCGGCGCCGACGGGGACGATGACCATGTTGGGCACGGTCTGGCCCGCCACCACGTTGAGGTTCGACGCGGTGGGCCGCGCCGCGCCCGCCGGCCACACCGTCACGTAGCTGTTGGCCGTTGGACCGGTCGCCGTCACGTTGAGGGCGACCGCGCCGACGCCGGTGGCGGGGACACCGCCGCGGCCGACGACGGTGAGGTCCGTGGTGCCGCCAGCCCCCACCGGGCCTGCGCCGCTCGCCGCACCGTCCACGGTCGGCAGGCCGGGCCGGGTGTCCATCAGGCGCGCCGGCGTGAGCCCCGTGTAGGCCGCGCCCGTCGGGAACCAGCCGAGGACGTCGACGATCACGTCGACCGTGCCGGCGAAGTTGAAGATGGAGATCTTCCCGCCGGCGCCGACGGGGACGATGACCATGTTGGGCACGGTCTGCCCGGTCACCACGTTGAGGTTCGATGCGGTGGGCCGCGCCGCGCCGGCCGGCCACACCGTCAGGTAGCTGTTCGCCTTGGGGTTCGTGGCGGTGACGTTGCGGGCGACCGCGCCCACGCCGCTGGCGGGTACGCCGCCGCGGCCCACGACCGTGAGATCGATCGAGCTGCCGCCGGCGATCGGCCCGCCGCCGACGAACTGGCCGTCGACCGTAGGGCTGGCGGCCCGGGCCGGCGCCGCGGCCGCGGCCAGGCCCGCCACGGCGCACACGAGTGCCACGACGACCGCCCCGAAACGACGCGCTCCACCACTCGACATGAGGCCCCCACCGATCGAGATCCGAAGCCCGGATCATAGGTCGGGGCACGGCGGCGGCCGCCGCCGGAGCGCGCTGGTAGGGTGCCACACACTGCTCGCAGGGATCCCTGCTGTGTCGGCCCGTCGCCCGGGCCCTTCTCCACGACACGCACGGAGGTCCAGCGATGGACATCGACGATCTGGATTTCGACGGCTTCGACGACGACGTCGACGACGGGAGGACCTACGGCTGTGCCGGTCCTGGGGGCTGGTGCGCGCCGCTCCACCTCGTGGAGCGGGCCGTGGCCGGCCAGTCGTTCGCACGCTTCTTCGACGTCGACCACTTCATGTTCGGTGGGCGCGTGGCGCGCCGTGGCCGGCCCGACGTCTTCCTGAACAAGCACATCTACACGCGCCGCTACCTGAACCTCGACGAGCAGGGGCACGCCTACCGCTTCCTGGCGCCGCCCGAGGGGTCGGTGCGTCTGGGTCAGTACCGCCCGCACCGCGACCTGGTGACGGCGATCGACGCCCTCGGCCTGCACGAGATGCCGTGGTTGGCGCCCGATCTCGAGCGGGAGCGGCTCGGGTTCACGTACGACGAGCGGTGGAACCATCCCGACGTCGTCTCCTGGTGGGCTCGCCGGGCCGAGAGCGGCGCGTTGACGACGTCTCCGCGGCGTCGCACGCGTCGCTCGGCGGCCTGAGGCGAGTCACGGCGCCGCTCGGTTCAGGCGTGGCCGTTGCGGAGCAGGGCCCCGGGCAGCCCGGGGC
>JANPGL010000152.1:0-13708 GCA_031423915.1 Actinomycetes bacterium
GGATCCAGTGGCTGTGATCGGTGCCGCTCCCCCACGACCAGCGACCGTTCACCCGCCAACCGCCGTCGGTCCGCACGCCCTTGCCGCTCGGCGCGAAGGCGCCGGCGGTGACGATGCCCGGGTCGCCGTAGATGACGCGGGCCACATCGGGCTCGAGGAAGCAGGCCATCGACGAGGTGGTCGCCGAGATCATCACGCACCAGCCGGTGGCACCGTCGGCCTCGGCCACGGCCTCGATGGCACCCACGAACTCCATCGGCGTGACCTCGGGGCCGCCGTAGTCGCGTGGTACGCAGAGACGCATGAGCCCGGCATCGACGAGCGCGTCGACGACCTCGTCGCTCAGGTGCCGCTCCCGTTCGCAGGCGAGCGCCTGCTCCCGCACCAGGTCCTGCACCGACAACGCTGCGTCGACCACGTCACCCATGAACCCACGCTAGTCGTGGTCGTCCCCGAGGCGGACGCCGCAGTCGGTAGCGTGCGGGCGTGACGCGACGGGTCCGGTGGTTCATGCTCATGGTGGCGGCGGGCGCGTTCGTCGTGTCGGCGTCGCCGCGGGCAACGGCCGAAGGGACCGAACGGGTGGTCTCGCTCGATGCCGCCATCGTGGTTCCCGGCGACGGCGGGATCTCGGTGACCGAGCGCATCCGCTACGACTTCGGGGGTCAGGACCGTCACGGGATCTTCCGGTACCTGCCGAACCGCTACCGCTGCACGGGCGCCGCCACCGGCCCGTCGTGCCCGAAGGGGTTCGAACGACGCACGCCGGTGCAGGTGTCGAGCGTCACCCAGGACGGCGCCACCGCCCGGTGGGAGCAGAAGCAGGACGGCGCCAACCTGGTGCTGCGCATCGGCGACCCCGACCGGACGATCACCGGCACCCACGACTACGTGATCTCGTACGCGGTCGCCGGCGTGCTGAACCCGCTCGACGGGGGCCGGGCCGTGCTGGGCTGGAACGTGACCGGAAACGGCTGGACGGTGCCCATCGACCGCGCCACGGCGACGATCGAACCCGCGACCGCCGATGTGGCGTGCACGTCGGGCCAGGCGGGTGAGCGCCGTCGGTGCGACGGCCTGGCCGTCACCGGGCTCGCGCCGGGCGAGGGCATGACCGTGACCGCCACACTGGCCGCCGGCGCCACGGCCATCCCGGCCCCCGACCTCTACCAACCCCAGACGCTCCGCCGCGCCTTCTCCGTGAACGGGGGCGCCGGCACGCTGGGCGCCGTCACCGCGTTCGGCGGCGTCGCCGCGGTGTGGGCGGTGGGCAAGCGGGGCCGCGATCGCCGCTTCGTGGGCGGCCCGGTCGAGGTGGCGATGGGCCGCGCCGGTCAACCCGACGAACTGGTGCCGTTGTTCCGACACCAGCCCGACGTGATGGAGTACACGCCGCCGAACGGGGTGCGGCCGGGGCAGCTCGGCACGTTGCTCGACGAACGCGTCCAGCATCGCGATCTCACCGCGTCGATCGTCGACCTCGCGGTGCGCGGGTACCTGCGCATCACCGAGCTCGAACACGACTGGCAGCTGGACCGGGGTCCCAAGGTCCCCGACGACGCACTGCGACCGTACGAGCGACTGCTCCTCGACCGGCTGCTCGTCGGCACCGAGACCGTGCTGCTCAGCTCGCTGAACCGCGCCTGGTCGGCCTCGTACGCCGAGGTCCGTGGCGCGCTCTACGACGACCTGGTGAGCAACGGCTGGTACAAGGACCGACCCGACCGGTCCCGCCGCGGCGCCATGGCCACCGCGTTCGCGCTCCAGTTCGGCGGCACCGGCCTCACGGGCGGCCTGGCCGCCCGCACCACCGTGGCGCTCGGTGCGCTGCCGCTCGTGATCGCGGGCGTCACCACCATGGCCGTGGCGCGCCAGGCCGGAGCGCGCACGGCGCTCGGCACCGCCATGACGACGCGCGGCCGGGGCTTCCGCCGCCTCATCGAGACGCCCACGCAGCAGGAGATGGCCCAGTTCGCCGAGCGGCACGACGTGTTCATGGAGTACCTGCCCTACGCCATCGCCTTCGGCTGCTCGTCCCAGTGGGCGAAGCGGTTCGAGGCCCTTGGAATCGCACCGTCGACGTCGATGGCAGGCGGCTGGTTCGTGCCGTTCCCGGGCCGCGGCGGCGTCGGGTCGGATCGCAGCTGGGACCGGATCGCCTCGAGCATCGCCACGTTCTCGGCTGCCGCCGGCACCGGGCTCACCGCCGCCGCCGTCTCGGGCGGCTCGGGGTCGTCGGGCGGGTTCTCGTCGGGTGGCGGTTTCGGCGGCGGTGGCGGCGGCAGCTGGAGATCGACCCCTGAGCCCCTAGCTCTCGCCGTCGCCGTCGCCGTCGCCGTCGCTGTCGTCACCCACCACCGACGGCAGGCGCACGACGAAGGTGGCGCCACCGCCGGGGGTGTCCTCCACCCAGACCTGGCCGTCGTGCCCGGCGACGAGTGCCTCCACGATCGACAGCCCGAGCCCGGTGCCACCCGAAGTCCGCGCCCGTGAGGCGTCGAGCCGCACGAAGCGCTGGAACACGCGCTGGCGCTGGTCGGGCGGGATGCCCGGGCCGTGGTCCACGACGCGCAGCTCCGGGCGGGCATGACCGTTCGTCAGCCGCAGGGCGACCGGCGTGCCCGGCGGGGTGTGGGCGACCGCGTTGCCGAGCAGGTTGAGTGTCACCTGGCGCAGCTGGCGTTCGTCGCCCAGCACGAGGAGCTCGTCGGGGGTGTCGACCTCGATCGATCGGTCGGGCGCCGAGGCGCGCATGTCGGTCACCGCCTCGCGAGCGACCTCGGCCAGGTCGACGGCGTCGCGGCGCACCGGTGCGCCCTGATCGTGACGGGCCAACGCCAGCAGGTCCTCGACCAGCCCGGTGAGCCGCCGGGCCTCCTCGTCGACGCGCTGCCACGCCAGGTCGTGCGCCTCGTCGCCCGTCGGCGAGGACCGGTGCAGCTCGGCGAAGCCCTGGATCGAGGCGAGCGGGGTGCGCAGCTCGTGCGAGGCGTCGGCGGCGAAGCGCCGAACGCGTTCCTCGGACGCCCGCTGCTCGGTGAACGAGCGCTCGATACGGTCGATCATCGTGTTGAACGCCGTCGCCAGACGGCCCACCTCCGACCCGCTGGCGGGCACGGCGACACGGCGCGAAAGGTCGCTGACCGCCAACGAGTCGGCCGCCTCGGTCACTGCCTCCAACGGGCCCAGCTCGCGGCGCACGAGCAGCACCGCGCCGAGCGCCAGCAGCGCCAGCAGCACGGCGCCGATGCCGGCGGTGGCCAGCTCCTGGCGGTGCCACGTGCCCGTGGTGCCCGACATGTCGATGGCCACGACGGCCACCGTGCCCTGGGGGCCGTCGCGGACCAGCACGCGGTACTGGTAGCCGTCGGTCCGGCCGTCGACCGTGAACGGTCGGTCGCCCTGACGGGCGAGCACCGCCGAATCGACCAGCGGTCCACCACCCGGGTCGGCGGCGGACACGGGCGCGCAGAGGGCGGTGCCGTCGCTGCGGTACAGCTCGAACAAGGTGCCTGGCAGGTTGACCGGCACCCGATCGCAGCGGGCGGTGAGCGACGGGGCCGTCTCGGTGGTGGAGCCGGTCGGCGGTGCGCCGCCCCCGGGCCCGAACCGACCGCCGGCCGGCGCGCCGACGCGGCCGCCGAACGACCGCAACTGGGTGTCGACGCGCTGGACCGCGAGCCGGTGCAGGATCACGTTGCCGGCGACGCCGGCCGCGCCGAGCGCCACGGCGGCCAGCCCGACCACGAGCGCCACCAGCCGGGTGCGCAACCGCACGGTCAGCTCGCCCGGAGCCGGTAGCCGATGCCGCGGATCGTCTGGATGAGCGGTGGGCCGAGCGGGTCGAGCTTGCGCCGCAGGTACGACACGTACGTCTCGACGACGTTGGCGTCGCCGTCGAAGTCGTAGCCCCACACGTGGTCGAGGATCTGGGCTTTCGACAGCGCCCGCTCCCGGTTGGCCAGGAAGTAGCGCAGCAGCTTGAACTCGGTGGGCGACAGCTCGACGGACGTGCCGCTGCGGGCCACCTCGTGACGGTCGTCGTCGAGCACCACGTCGGCGTACTGGTAGAGGCGGCCGGCGTGGGCCGCCTTGCCTCCTCGACGCAGGATCGCCGCGATCCGGGCCACCAGCTCTTCGAGGCCGAACGGCTTCGTGAGGTAGTCGTCGCCGCCCACCGTCAGGCCGCGCACCTTGTCGTCCATGGTGTCACGGGCGGTGAGGAACAGCACCGGCAGGTCGATGCCGGCTTCGCGGAGGCGCTTGCAGAAGGCGAAGCCGTCGCCGTCGGGCAGCATCACGTCGAGCACGAGCAGGTCGGGCGGACGTCGCTCGATCAGGTTGCGGGCGTCGAGGCAGGTGTCGGCCATCTCGACTTCGTACCCGACGTGGCGCAGCGCCATGCGCAGGAGGTCACGGATGGCTTCGTCGTCGTCGACCACGAGGATCCGGCTCGTGCCACCCGCCGTGAGCGAGGTGTGAAGGCGGTCGTGCGTGTCGTTCACTCGCCGCCAGGCAACCACGACAACCTGTGGCGTTCCTGTGAGGTACCCCGGAGATCCCGAGGCGTGCGCTGGCACTCGGCAACCTCCCAGGACTGCCAGCGATCCATCAGGCGGACCACAGCGCCGACCGGGTGACGTCGAAGCCTGCTGCCAGCCTCGTGACGCACCGTCGGGACGTGACCTGCACCGCCGTCCCCCGATGCCCGTGCCGCATCGTCGCCGTCCTCGTCGGCGTCCTCGTCGGCGTCCTCGCCGTGACTTCGGCCGGCGCGTCGGCCGCCCCGGCGCCCGCTGCGGCGGCGGCGGCGGCGGCCCAGGGATCGTCGTGCTCGGCGTTCGACCCGTTCGACGAGGCCTGGGTGGCGTCGTACCTGGGTGCGCTCGGCGGCGCCCACGTGGCCGCCGCGGTCGAGGACGTCTCGAGCGGGTGCACGTTCCGGTTCGGCGCCACCGACACCTTCCCGACGGTGTCCACGGCGAAGGTCGAGATCATGGGAGCGCTGTTCCTGTCGTTGCAGGACCGTGGCGTCACATCGCTCGACCCCGGGACCGCCGCCCTGGTGCAGGCCATGATCACCGTGTCCGACAACGACGCCGCCGACACCCTGTACGACGCACTCGGCGGTGCCGGAGCGCTCGACGCGTACGGCCGCCGGCTCGGGCTCACGGTCACCGCGGCCGGGGCCTACTCCTGGGGTGGGATCGCCACCACGCCCGACGATCAGGTCCGCCTGCTCCACACCATGCTCGTGGGAGGCGGTGCGCTCGATGCAGGTTGGGTGGCGCAGGCCCAGGCGTTCATGGGCTCGGTGGATCCGAGCCAGGCGTGGGGTGTGTCGGCCGGCGTTCCCGCCGGGTCGACGGTCGCCCTCAAGAACGGGTGGCTCTACAACGACGGCTCGTACTGGGGGCCGTCGGACGCCTGGCGCGTCAACTCGACCGGCATGGTCACGTTGCCCAGCGGGCGGCGCTACCTGCTGGCCGTCTACGGGAACACCTGGTCGACGATGAGCGCCGCCGTCGCCGCCATCGAGCAGGTCTCGACGCAGGTCGCCGGCGCGATGGGCGCGCCCCGCGCCCATCCCATCAGCTCGCCGCTGGCGGACGGCGGTGCGTCTTCGGTGACGCCGACGGCCGCCGCCTTCAGCGCGGCGTCGCCCACCCGCCTGCTCGACACCCGTACCGCGGGCGCGCCGGTGGCGGCGGGCGCCGAGATCGTCGTCGACGTCCGCGCCGCCGACGGTGCCGTACCGACGGCGGTGGCCGTCAACGTCACGGCCGTGGGCGCGGCGGCCGCCGGCTACGTCACCGCGTACCCGTCGGACGGCGCGCGACCGCTGGCCTCCGTGCTCGATCAGCTCCCTGGTCGCGTCGTGGCGAACCTCGCCGTCGTCCCGGTCGGCGCCGACGGACACATCGTGCTCTACGCCTCGACGGCCACGCACCTGATCGTCGACCTCCTCGGACGGTGGCAGCCGGTCGACGGCCCCGTCGCCGCCGGTCGGTACACCGCGCTGACACCGACGCGCCTGACCGACACCCGCGTCGCCGGCGGTTCGTTCGTCCCCGGCGAGAGCCGGTCGATCCCGGTGCTCGGCCGGGGCGGCGTGCCGGCCGTGGGCGTCAGCTCGGTCGTGGTGAACGTCACGGCTCCGGCGGCGGCGCGCGCCGGGTACTGGACGGTGTGGCCGACCGGCACCGACCGCCCGCTCGCCTCGTCCATCGGCGGTGCCACCGACGCGGTCGTGGCCAACACCGCGGTGGTCCCGCTCGGCGCCGACGGCTCCATCTCGGTCTTCGGCCAATGGGGCGGCGACCTCGTCGTCGACGTGGTCGGCTGGTTCAGCGACGGCAGCGCCGACCCGTCGACCGCCGGGCGCTTCGTGACCCTCGGTACGCCACGACGGGTCGCCGACACCCGGTTCGGAACGGGGGCCGCCGATCGGATCGCCGCCGATGGCACCCAGGTGATCACGGCCGTCGGCGTACCTGCCGCAGCGACGGCGGTCGCCGCGGTCCTCACCACGACCGAGCCGCGGCGCGATGGCTACCTGACGGTCCACGCGGTCGATGCGCCACGTCCGCTCGCCTCGGCCGCCAATCCTTCGGTGGCCGTCGGCGTCACCGCCACGAGCGCGTTCGTGGCGGTGAGCACCAGCCGGTTCGCCGCGTACTCCTCGGGCTCGACGGAGCTGATCGTCGACGTGGCCGGGTGGTTCACACCGTGACCTCGCCCGGCTAGCCTGCCGCCCGGCCGGTGGCGGCACCGGCCCGGAGGACGGGAGTTCTGATCGTGGCTGGCGAAACGGGCGCGCTGCGCTGGATCAAGGAGAACGAGTTCGTCCCCCGATACCCGTTCTGGACGCGGGCCAACGTGTCCGAGGTGCTGCCCGAGCCGCCGTCGCCGCTCGGCTGGGACATGGTGTGGGAGGGCGCCGCCGTGTCGGGCTGGCGGGACCTCTTCCTCATCCGCATGGGCATGGGCGTCGACGAGCTCAGCGCCGACCGGTGCGAGGCCATCGGCATCTGGGGCGGCTACGCCTACCTGGGTGCCGCGCTGTTCCGCGTGTGGGCCGGCCGGGTGCCCGGCATGAAGCCGACGACCATCGACGAGGCCTACTTCGGCGAGCACCCCGACGTGCCGCCGTACGTGCACGAACCGTGGCACGACCGGGCCGAGACCACCGAGAAGATGACCGAGTGGCTCGGCCAGGTGACGGTCGGACTCGACCAGAGCGAGCTCGAGCGGGACCGGGAGGAGTCGATCCAGCTGCGCACCAACCGGCCCGATTTCGCCTCGATGTCCGACGCCGCCCTCTTCGGCTTCGCGCTGGCGCAGCGGCCGCTGCTGCGGCGCATGTTCAACCAGCACATCAACCAGTCGGTCGGCGCCTCGGTGGGCCCGGGCATCCTGGGTACCGTCTGCGCCGCCATCGGCCAGCCCACCTGGGCCATGCGCCTCATGACCGGCCTCGGCGGCGTCGACTCGGCCGCGCCGTCCTACCGCATGTGGGCCCTGTCCCGCACGGCCAGGACGTCGGCCCCGCTGACGGCGCTGTTCGACGCCGGCACGGTCGGTCTGTACGCCAGGCTCCAGGCCTCCGCCGACCCGTCCGTGACAGCGTTCGCCGCGGAGATCGACCAGTTCCTCGTCGAGTTCGGTTCGCGCGGTGCCAACGAGTGGGACCTGATCGCGCCCGTCTGGGAGGTCAACCCCGACACCGCGCTGGCGGCCATCGACCGCATGCGCCAGGCCGCCGACACCGCCTCACCGATCGCCGAGAACGCGTCCCGTGAGGCCGAGCGTCTGGACCTGACCGCCAAGGTGCGCGCCGCGCTCGCCGGCAACGACGAAGCCCTCGGCGGCTTCGAGGTCGGCCTGGCGTCCGCCTCCACGTTCCTGCCGGGTCGGGAGCGCTCCAAGACCGCCATCATCCGCGTGCTCCACGAGGTGCGGATGGCCATGCTCGAGCTCGGCCGCCGCCTGGCCGGCCGGGGCACGCTCGCCGAGCCCACGGACATCTTCATGCTGTTCGTCGACGAGCTCGGCGACGTGATCGAGGGCTACCTGCCCGACATCCGTCAGCAGATCCCCGCCCGTCACGCGCACCGCGCCTACCTGGCCTCGTTGGAGCCGCCGTTCATCATCAACGGCCGGCCGGACCCGCTGAGCGAGTGGCACGTTCGGGGCGCCCGTCCGGTCGAGCTGCTCCGCGTCGGCGACGTCCTGACCGGCGTGCAGGGCTGCCCGGGCAAGGCGACCGGGCGCGCTCGCGTCATCCTCGACCCGAGCGACCCGCTGGCGCTCGAGCCGGGCGACATCCTGGTGGCGCCCGTGACCGACCCCTCGTGGACCCCGCTGTTCGTGCCGGCCGGTGCGGTCGTCGTCGACGTGGGTGCCGCGCTCAGCCACGCGGTCATCGTGAGTCGCGAGCTGGGCATCCCGTGCGTGGCCTCCGCGGTGGACGCCACGCGCCGCATCCCCGACGGGGCCATCATCGAGGTCGACGGCGACGCGGCCACCGTAACGGTGCTGTCACTTCCGAGCTGAGTCGTTCGCCACCCGACCCCGCCCGTCCGCGGAACCGGCGGCGCGAGCGATACGTTGGACGGTTATCGAGCCTGCGAGCTCGTCGCCACCCCGGAGGCCAACGTGCCCAACCCACTTCTCAACGACAAGGCGTTCAACACCGCCCGCGCCGACGGCGGCGGCTGGGCCGCGCCAGCGCCCGACACCCGCATCGGTGCCTCGGTCGAGACCCGCTCGAACACCATGACGATGAACGGCACGATGAGCGCCACCGCCGTGCTCTTCGCGCTGCTCATGCTCGGCGGCGTCGTCGGCTGGCGCCAGGTGACGGTGACCGAGGGTGCCACCCAGTTCCCGTCGTGGAGCGTGCTCGCCATCATCGGCGCCATCGCCATGATGCTGCTGACGAACTTCAAGCCGCACCTGGCCAAGTTCACCGGCCCGATCTACGCCGTGGCCGAGGGCCTGCTGCTCGGGGCGATCACCCACGCCTACGACCTGGCGTACCACGGCATCGCCATCCAGGCGGTCGGTGCCACCACCGCCGTCATCGGCGTCATCATCTTCCTGCAGCGCACGAAGATCGTGAAGGTTACCGACCGGATGCGACGCATCGTGCTCGGCGCGACCATGGGCGTGTTCGTGTTCTACATGCTCACGTTCGTGCTGTCGTTCTTCGGGTTCAAGGCGCAGTTCCTGTCGAACGGCTCGCCGTTCGCCATCTTCCTCAGCCTGGCCCTCGCCGGCCTGGCCTCGTTCCGCTTCCTCATCGAGATCGACTTCGTCGACAAGCAGACGAAGATGGGCGCTCCGAAGGAGATGGAGTGGTTCGCCGCCTTCGGCCTGCTCGCCTCCACGGTGTGGCTGTACCTCGAGATCCTGCGCCTGCTGGCCAACCTCAACCGCCGCTGACCCGGCGCTCACCGACCTGGTGACCGGTGGCCCGTCCCTTCGGGGCGGGCCACCGGCGCGTCCGGCCGGCGGCGCGTCAGGACCGCGTCAACGCGGGCCTCCCAGGCCGCCGACCGTGGCACAGTGGTCCCATGCCCGGAGCGACCGACAAAGCCCGTTCCTTGCTCGCCACCGTGGTGGGCTACGTGCTCGTGGCCCTCGTGGCGTTCTGGCTGCTCGGGGCCGTGATCGGCACGCTGCGATTCGTCCTGCGGGCCGTGCTCACGCTCGTGCTGCTGGGCGGCCTGCTGGCGCTCTACCTGAAGCTCAAGACGCCCCGCTCGGGCTGAACGGGCCGGTTCGCCCGGCTTCCGGGCCGCTGGCTAGCGTCTCGGGGTTCCGCAACACCAAAGGTAGGGATCCCATGGCAGAGCTCGGCTTCGACGGCAGGGTCGCGATCATCACCGGCGCAGGCGGCGGCCTCGGCCGCCAGCACGCCCTGCTGCTGGCCAAGCGCGGCGCACTGATCGTCGTCAACGACCTCGGCGGCGCCGTCGACGGCACCGGCAGCGACAAGGGCGCGGCCGAGCGCGTCGTCGACGAGATCAAGGCGCTGGGCGGCGAGGCCGTGGCCGACACCAACTCCGTGGCCACGCCCGAGGGTGGCGCGGCCATCGTGCAGACCGCCATCGACGCGTTCGGCAAGGTCGACATCGTCATCAACAACGCGGGCATCCTGCGCGACAAGGCGTTCCACAACATGGAGCCCGAGCTGATGAACCCGGTGTTCGACGTGCACCTGAAGGGTGCCTTCCACGTGACCCGCCCGGCGTTCGTGAAGATGCGCGAGCAGGGCTACGGCCGCATCGTTTCGACGTCGTCGGCCGCCGGCATCTTCGGCAACTTCGGCCAGACGAACTACGGCGCCGCCAAGATGGGCCTCGTCGGCTTCACCCGCGTGCTCGCCGTCGAGGGCGCCAAGGCCAACATCAAGGCCAACGTCATCGCCCCCTTGGCGCTCACCCGCATGACCGAGAACATCATGTCGGGCGTGATGGCCGAAAAGATCGTGCCCGAGCTGATCTCGCCGATCGCCGCCTACCTGGCCCACGAGGACTGCGAGGCCACGGGCCGCATCTTCTCGGTGGGCGGCGGCCGCGTGGCCGAGGTGTTCATCGGCGAGACCCCCGGCTACTACAAGGCCGACCTGTCGCTCGAGGACGTCCGCGACCAGTGGGATGCCATCACCAACCGTGAGGGCTACCAGGTCCCGATGAACCTGAACGACGAGCTGCGGATGTTCCTCCCGCACTTCAAGTAGGGCTCCACGGCCGGTGGTGCGGGCCGGCGGGCCCGCACCTCGGTCAGGCGTCGGTCGGGGCGTTGCGCACGAGGTCGTCGGGCACGACCCGCAGCGAGAACGGCACCTCGACAACGAACGCGTCGGCGCCCGACGCCCGCTCGACCAGCTCGTACCGGCGGCCGACGAGCGCGAACGCCGTGATCGACGGCTCCGCCGGGTCGATCACCCAGTAGTGCGGGCACCCGGCCCTGGCGTAGGCACGCCGCTTGGTGACCACGTCACGCTCGACGGACGACGGCGACAGCACCTCGACCGCCAGCAGCGGCACCCCGACGATCGCCTGCGCGGACGCCTGGTCAGGGTGGACGACCACGATGTCGGGCTGGCGCACGTGGGCCGGCCGGGCGGCACGGAGCACCCAGTCGACCGGCGACGACAGCACCAGCAGCGGTTCGGGCGCGGCGAGCGCGAGTGCGGTGGTCAGCCGCTGCGCGGCGATCTGGTGCCGGACGTTCGGCGCAGGATTCACGACCGGGATGCCCTCCACCACCTCGTACTGGTGGCCGTCGTCGGGAGAGGCGAGCCAGTCGCGATAGCTGAGCGGGGCGCCGAGCGCCGCGATCGTCATGCCGCCAGCGTACCGCTGCGGTGTGACGCGGTTCGGCGGCAATGCGCCTACCGGCCTCGCCACTCGGGCGGGCGCTTCTCGAGGAACGAGCGCACACCCTCCTTCGCGTCCTCGGTGCCGAGCACCGCCGCCTTGGCCCGGTCGGTCGCCGCCCAGCCCGCCTTCACCTCGGGCGCGAGCTGCTCGTTGATGGCGGCCAGGCACGCCTGCACCGACAGCGGCGCGTTGCGGACGATGCGCTGCGCCAGCGCGATGGCGCCGTCGCAGGCCGCGCCCGGCTCGGTGAGCACGTTCACGAAGCCGGCGGCGTAGGCCCGGTCGGCGCCGATGGGCTGGCCGGTGAGGATCAGCTCGCGGGCCAGGTTCAGCGGGAGTGCCTGCGGGGCGCGGAAGATGCCCGCACACGTGGGGATGACGCCGATGCCCACCTCGGGCAGGCCGAAGCGGGCGTTCGACGCCGCGACCACCAGGTCGCAGGACAGCACGATCTCCATGCCACCGCCGAGCGCGAACCCCTCGACCGCGGCGACGAGCGGCTTGCGGCGCGGCCGCCGGATGATGCCGTACTCGCCGCCCCGCTCGGTCACGTAGTCGCCGCGGGCGGTCAGGTCGCTGCCGGCCGAGAAGTAGGTCGCCCCACCGGTGAGCACACCGGCCCACAGGTCGGGGTCGTCGTCGAGCTCGGCCAGTGCCTCGTCGAGCGCGTCGGCCATCGCCCGGTTCATGGCGTTGCGCTTCGACTCGCGCAGCATGGCGATGACGAGCACATGGCCGTCACGCCGCCGGGCGATCAGCTCGTCGCTCATCGCTGCGTGGGGTCCCCGTGCTGCTTCGGGCGGCGCATCAGCGTGAACACGCGCTGCGTGATGCGCCAGCCGTCGGGCGTCTTCACGACGACGTCGCGGTAGCGCCCCGAGTCGATTCTCCGATCCTCCCGCGTGGCCACGATCCGGCTCGACAGGCGCACGCCGTCGGGCGTCTCGTCGACGTAGATGTTCGTCATCAGATGGGTGAGCGGATGGGCGGCATCGACGTCCATGAAGCGCTGGATGGCCGGCAGGCCCTCGAGCAGCGGGACGCCGAGATCGGTGAGATCGAACACCGCGTCGTCTGTGAAGATGCGGGCGAGGCCGGGCCAGTCGCGCCCGTCGATGCAGTCGCCGTAGCGGCCGGGGAGCTCGTGCAGTTCGAGTCGGTCGGCAGGATCCATGGGCCGACCGTAGCGCCATGGGCCGCGCTCCTCGGACGTGCCAAGCTGGCCGCCATGGGGATGCCTGATGCCGTGCGCGGTTCGATCGTCGACCTGATGGTGGAGATCCCCACGGGGACCGCCGGCATGGGCATGGACGCCGCCCGCAAGCTCACCAAGGACGCCGGAACGGGCGAGTTCTCGCACCACCCGGCCCAGTACCTGTTCAAGGACGCGCCCGAGCGGATGAGCCAGGCGTCGGACCCCGAGCAGGTCGTCGCGCTCATGGACGCCCACGGCATCGCCACTGCGATGATCGACGTCGACGCCCGTCGACCCGAGGGGGCCTACGCCCTGTTCGACCGCTTCCCCGGCCGCTTCATCGGCGCCGTCGGCATCGACCCCAACGCCGGCATGAAGTCGGTGCGCTCGCTCAAGGCCGCGGCGGCAGGGCACCCGGCCGTGCGCGCCGCCGCGGCGGCGCCGTGCCTGTACTCGCCGCAGGTCGACCTGGACGCCGCGCTCATGTACCCGTTCTACGCCGCGTGCTGCGAGCTCGACATCCCGCTCATCACGCTCGCCGGCATCCCCGGCCCGCGCGTTCCGTACGACTGCCAGTACCCGGGCCGGCTCGACCGCGTCTGCTACGACTTCCCCGAGCTGACCGTCGTGATGCGTCACGGCGGCGAGCCGTGGACCGACCTGTGCGTGAAGCTCATGCTCAAGTGGCCGGGGCTGCACTACTCCACCTCGGCGTTCGCCCCGAAGCACTATCCGCGCGACGTTCTCGAGTACGCCAACACCCGGGGCACCGACAAGGTGATGTTCGCCGGCTACTACCCCGGTCTGTCGTGGGAGCGGATCCTGCGCGAGCTCGACGAACTGCCCCTGCGCGACCATGTCTGGGAGCCCTTCCTGTCGGGCAACGCGCGGCGCATCTTCAAGCTCGACGCGTAGATCCGCGTATCCCCGCCCACCCGGGTGGGTCTGGCGGTCGTTCCCTCGGGAGCACCACCAGGTACCCATCCGAAAGGCCTCGTATGACGTCAACCATCCTCCGGCGTGGCGCGCTCTGGCGCTCCCGCTGGGCCGCCGTCGGTGCAGCCGTCGCCGTCTCCCTCGGTGCCGGCGGCATCGGCCTCGCCGGCGCACTCACCTCGTC
>JANPGL010000153.1:0-3639 GCA_031423915.1 Actinomycetes bacterium
CAACCATCCTCCGGCGTGGCGCGCTCTGGCGTTCCCGCTGGGCCGCGGTCGGTGCCGCGGTCGCCATCTCGCTCGGCGCCGGTGGCATCGGCCTCGCCGGTGCGCTCACCTCGTCGCCGTCGTCGTTCACGCCCGTCACCCCGGTCCGCGTCTTCGACACCCGCACCGGCACGGGCGGCGTGCCCATCGCCCCCGTCGGCGCGGGCGGGCAGCTCGATGTGGTCGTCGCCGGCACCAACGGCATCCCCGCCGGCGCCTCGGCGGTCGTCCTCAACGTGACCGTCGTCGACGGAACCGCATCGAGCTTCCTCACCGTGTGGCCGGCCGGCGACGTCCGCCCGACGGCCTCCAGCCTGAACTGGACGACCTCGGCCGCCACGCCCAACGCCGTCACCGTGGGGCTCGGCACCGGTGGCAAGGTGAGCTTCTACAACCTCACCGGCACCGTGAACGTGCTGGCCGACGTGGTGGGCTACTACACCCCGACCGTCGGCTCGGCCGGTACGCCACCCGGCCTGGGTGTGTTCGCGTCGGGCGCGCAGCACGCCACGTCGGCACCGAACCAGTGGGAGGACATGTTCTCCCGCTCCCTGACGTTCCCGGCGGGCGACATCCTCGTACGGGTCGGCGGTGAGTCGCTCTGCGTCTCGCCGGCGACGCACTGCATCGTGCGGGTGCTGTTGGACGGCGTCGAGATCGAAGGCGGCAGCGGCCTCACCACGATCTTCGACACCCCGGGCACGTTGCCCCGCTCGCTGTCGGTCGACCGGGCCGCCCGCAACGTGACCGCCGGCGCCCACACGCTGACCGTGCAGGTGCGAGCCCAGGGTGGCGGGGCGTTCGGCATCAAGAACGCCACGCTCGTCATGCAGCTGCTGTCCTGACCGACCCGACCCCCTGTCGATCCCCGGGCGCCCGTGCGGGTGCGCCCGGGGATCGGCGCGCTGCGGAGGCCGCCCGGGTTCCGTGCCCCATCTGTCTCACCGACGGGACCGACGGGGCCGAGATGCCGGGAACCGGGCCGGTCCGAACCGTTCGACCAATTTCCCACGCGCACGACCGCGACCTTGGGGACGACCTGCATCAACCCCTACGGTGAGCCGATGGCCGACACCGTGACCGTCGAGGACTTCCAGGCCGAAGCGCGCCAGTGGCTCGCCGCCAACCGGCAGCACGCGCCCCGCGACTACGGCGCCATCTGCCCGCCCGATCTGGTGGGGCCGGCGGTCGCCTGGCACAAGCGGCTCGTGGCCGCCGGCTACGGCGGCATCCACTGGCCCGAGGAGCACGGCGGGCGCGGCCTGTCGCCGGCCCACAACGCGGCCTGGATGTACGAGTGTGCGCTCGCCGGCGTGCCCGCCATCTTCAACATGGTCGGCCTCGTGCTCACGGCCCAGGCGCTGCTGAAGTTCGGCACGCCCGAGCAGCAGGCGACGTTCCTGCGACCGACCCTGAACGCCGACATCCTCTGGTGCCAGCTCTTCTCGGAGCCGGGGGCCGGCAGCGACCTCGGCGGGCTGTCCACCAAGGCGCTCCGAGACGGCGACAACTGGATCGTGAACGGGCAGAAGGTGTGGTGCTCGGGCGGCCGTTACAGCCAGTTCGGCATCCTCATGGCCCGCACGAACCCCGACGCCCCCAAGCACGCCGGCATCAGCTTCTTCCTGTGCGAGATGGGCCTGCCCGGCGTCGAGACGCGCCCGCTGAAGCAGATGACCGGCGAGGCCGAGTTCGACGAGGTGTTCTTCACCGACGCCGCCCTGCCCGCCGACGCGCTGCTCGGTCCGCTGAACGAGGGCTGGAACGTGGGCATGGCCGTGCTCACCAACGAGCGCGGCCACGTGGGCACCGCCGTCATCGGCATGGAGCGCCGCCTCGAGTCGATGGCCCGCCTGGCCGAGGGTCGGGAGCTCACCGCCACCCAGCGCCAGCGCCTCACGGAGCTGGTCGCCACGGGCCAGGCCTACAAGGCCATGGTCCAGCGGCAAGGCCCGGTCGCCTCGACGGCGGCCAGCCTGATGAAGCTCGGCATGTCGGAGATGGGCTTCGTGCAGGCGAACCTGCGCACCGAGGTGATCGGCGCCGACGGCATGCTCGACGGCCCCGAGGTGGCCGGCCTGCTCGCCTCCCCCGCCGGCCGCATCGCCGGAGGCACCAGCCAGGTGCAGCGCAACATCATCGGCGAGCGCCTCCTGGGCCTGCCCCGCGAACCCAAGGCCTGACCGGCGCGCTCCACCGGACCGTCTACGGTCGAGGCCATGGCCACCCTGCTCGTCCACATCAAGATCAACCCCGGCAAGGAGCGCGCCTTCGAGGACGTCGCCCGCGCCATGTACGAGTCGACGCACGCCCACGAGACCGGCGTGCGCCGTTACGAGTACTGGCGTGGTGCGGAAGAGGGCACGTACTACACACTCGAATCGTTCGACGACTACAAGGGCTTCCTGCGCCACCAGGCGAGCCCGCATCACGAGGGGTTCGGCCCGCAGTTCGCCGAGATGATCAAGACCATCCGCCTCGAGTGGGTGGACGCCGTCGACGGCGCCTCGCCGCTGGTCCCCACGCGCCAGCAGGCGCCGGCCGCCGACGCCAACGACACGATGCGGGCCTACGCCGAGCGCAACGCCCTGCAGGTGCAGGCCTGGTGGGAGCGACTCCGCAGCGCGTGACGCCGGCGTCTACCCCGCCACGGGGCTGCCGTGGTGGGCGACGCACTGCCACGTGCCGTCGACCCGGCGGCGGAACAGGTTGAGCGCGGCGACGGTGCCGCCCGGCGCGCCGTCGCCGCCGAGGATGTTCTCGTCGCACGCCACCCAGGCGATCTCACCCGCCAGCACCACGTGCTCGTTGGTGACGATGAACTGGAGGTGCTGCGCGTTCGACAGCAGCCGCCGCCACGAGCCCATGACCTCGTCGACGCCGTGCAGCGTGGGCCAGCCCGGGTGGGTGACGAGCACCTCGGTGTCGCCCGACCACAACGCCTCCATGGCGGCGTCGTCGCGCGCTTCGAACGCCTCGTACAGGGCGCGGTTGGCCGCCAGGACCTCGTCGACGTCGGCACCGCGGGACGGGTGGTCGCTCATGGTGCGCCGCACCGTAGTTGCGCCGAGGCACCCCTCGCCTCCTAGGGTTCGCCCATGGGGATCTGTGACGGACGTGTAGCCATCGTGACGGGCGCGGGCCGCGGCATCGGCCGCGAGCACGCACTACTGCTGGCCCGGGAGGGCGCCAAGGTCGTGGTCAACGATCTCGGCGGCGCACCCGACGGCACGGGGGCCGACCTGACCCCGGCGCAGAAGGTGGTGGAGGAGATCAAGGCCATGGGCGGCGAGGCCGTGGTCAACGGCGACGACGTCAGCGACTGGGCGGGGGCCCAGCGCATGATCAACCAGGCCGTCGAGACCTTCGGCGACCTGCACGTGCTCGTGAACAACGCTGGCATCCTGCGTGACCGGGTGCTCGCCAACATGCTGGAAGAGGAGTGGGACGCCGTCATCAAGGTGCACCTGAAGGGCACCTTCGCACCGGCCCGCTGGGCCGTGGCGTACTGGCGGGAGAAGGCCAAGGCCGGGGCCACCAACGACTGCCGCATCATCAACACCACGAGCGTGTCGGGCATCTTCGGGAATCCGGGGCAGA
>JANPGL010000154.1:0-2019 GCA_031423915.1 Actinomycetes bacterium
GGAAGTCCTTCGGAAAGTAGTCGAGCAGCGTGAACGGGGGCTCGCCCGGGCTGCGGCCGTCGATGTGCATCGAGTAGTTCTCGATGCCGTTGCAGTACCCGACCTCGGCGATCATCTCGAGGTCGTACTGGGTGCGCATGCGCAGGCGCTGGGCCTCGAGCAGCTTGCCCTCCTTCTCGAACCAGGCGAGGCGCTCCTGCAGCTCGGCCTCGATGCCGACCACGGCGCGGGCCATGCGCTCGTCGCCCGCCACGTAGTGGGTGGCCGGGAACACCATCACCTCGGTGAGCTCGTTGAGCTGCTCGCCGGTGAGCGGATCGACGACGGTGAGCCGCTCGACGGTGTCGCCGAACATCTCGACGCGCAGCACGGTCTCGTCGTACGCGGGGTGGATCTCGATGGTGTCGCCGCGCACGCGGAACTTGCCGCGCCCGAGCGTCATGTCGTTGCGGTCGTACTGGAGGTCGACGAGGCGGCGCAGGATGTTGCGCTGGTCGTAGTCGACCCCGGTGTGCAGCTCGAGCAGCTGGCCGCGGTACTCGTCGGGGTTCCCCATGCCGTAGATGCACGACACGGAGGCGTCCACGATCGTGTCCCGCCGGGTGAGCAACGCGGCCGTGGCCGAGTGGCGCAGCCGGTCGATCTCGTCGTTGACCGACGAGTCCTTCTCGATGTAGGTGTCGCTCGAGGCGATGTAGGCCTCGGGTTGGTAGTAGTCGTAGTAGGAGACGAAGTACTCGACCCGGTTGTGCGGGAAGAACTCCTTCATCTCCGTGGCCAGCTGGGCCGCCAACGACTTGTTCGGTGCCAGGATCAGCGTGGGCCGCTGGACCTTCTCGATCGTCCACGCCATGGTGGCCGACTTGCCCGACCCGGTGATGCCGAGCAGCGTCTGGAAGCGGTCGCCGCGCTCGATGCCTTCGGCGAGCTGGGCGATCGCCTCGGGCTGATCGCCGGCCGGTTGGAAGTCCGAGACCATCTGGAAGGCCTGCATGGCTGCAGCCTACCCGCTACGAACGGGTGTTCGTCGTCACACCGCGCTGAGCTGCATCGGCGCCGGGGTGAGCTTGCGGACCTCGGGGAGCACCTGCTCGGCGAACAGCTGGATGTTCCTCTGCGCCTCAGCGGCGCCCATGCTGCCGTAGCGGAACACGCACATCATCTCCGACGTCCCGAACGCCTCGGCCAGCCCGGCGATCTTCTCGGCCACCATGGCCGGTGTACCCCACGGGTGCCGGTCGACGAAGCCCCGGGTGAACAGCGCGGGATCGGCCCGGAGGGCCGCGGCCCGCTGTGCGTACCCCTCGTACCCCTTGATGCCGTCGAAGTGGGTGCCCGTCATCTCGTAGTGGCGCAGCGCCGAGTCGCCGTACTCCCCCATGTACCGCTCGGACGCCTCCCGCGCGGTCGCCTCGTCCTCGTGGCAGTAGATCCACACGGCCAGCTTCGTGTCGCACACGTCGAGCCCGGCCGCCTGCCGGAGCTCCATGAAGTGCCGTGCGCCCTGCAGCGTGGCCTCCAGGCTGACGGTGGGGACCAGCAGCGGGCGGATGCCGTTCGACGCGATGATGGCCATCGTCTCGGGCGACCCGGCGGCGCAGTAGATGGCGTCCGACAGGTCGCTCGCCGGTTGCGGCCGCAGGCGCACGTCGGCCAGGTCGAAGTGCTGACCGTGGAACGTGCACCGCCCCGTGGCGAGCAGTTCCTGGAGGATGAGCACCGCCTCGTCGAACCGGCCGCGGGCCTCGTTCTGGCCGAGCCCGACCCCGCCTTACCCCCGCCGACGGCGCCGGCGGCCGACGCCGGCGAGGAGCTTGCGACCGCGCAGCAGCGCGTCGAGCATCACGATGTCCTCGGCGACGCGCACCGGGTTGTGCCACGGCAGCACCACGACCATGGTGCCGAGGTCCACGCGCGTCGTGACCCCCGCCAGGTAGGTGAGGAGCTGGAGCGGGTTGGTCACCATCGTGTACGGCGTGAAGTGGTGCTCGATGGTCCACACGCTGTCGAAGCCGAGGC
>JANPGL010000155.1:0-10031 GCA_031423915.1 Actinomycetes bacterium
GCGGCCACCGTCGGCGCGTCGAGTGACGTGGTCCTGCTCGAGGGATCGGCGTCGTCGTGCGCCGACGCCCCCGACAACCTGTCCGGGCGCGGGGGCGGCGTGGGGGCGCGGGTGGAGAAGTGGGTGCCCCACGCCACGGCGGCACTGGTGGCCGACCCGGCGCGCGCCGGGCTCGGCAAGGTGGCCGCCAGCGTGCTGGCGGCGGCGGGTGCGCCCGTCCTGGCCCTCGTCAGCTGCGATCCGGTGAGCCTGGCCCGCGACGCCGCCCTGCTGGCCGGGCACGGGTACACGCACGCCGGTACCACCCTCGTCGACCTCTTCCCGCACACGCCCCACGTCGAGTCGGTGACGCGGTTCGTCCGCTGAGGCCATCCAGGTGGCGTTCGGCTACGAATACCCCTCGTGCAAGACGACCTGACCGAGGTGTCCGACGCCGCGCTGGCTGTGGGCATCGCGCGCTTCCGCCAGGACTCCCTGGCAGAGGCCTACCGTCGGCACGCCGGCGCGGTCTACGGCCTGGCCCGTCGCCTCCTGCAGGTCGACACGTTGGCCGAAGAGGTCGTGCAAGAGGTGTTCCTCCGGCTCTGGAACCAGCCCGACCGGTACGATCCGTCCCGTGGCACGATGCGCAGCTTCCTGCTGGCCCACACGCACGGTCGAGCGGTCGACATGCTCCGCAGCGAGGGTGCCCGACGTCAGCGGGAGGAGCGCGAGGCCCGCATCACCGCCGAGTCCGGCTACGACATCGAACACGAGGTGTGGGACGTCGCCACGGCCGAGCGGGTGCGCTCTGCGCTCGACACCCTGCCCGAGGGCGAACGTGCCGCCATCGAACTGGCCTACTTCGGTGGGCTCACCTATCGCGAGGCGGCCAACCGCCTCGGCGCCCCGGAGGGCACCGTGAAGAGCCGCATCCGCACGGGCCTCAAGCGGCTGCGTGGCGAACTGGCCGCGTCCGGCGTGATGGGGGGCGGGCGATGAGCTTCCACCGCGACGAGATCGACGAGCTGCTGGGCGCCTATGCGCTCGATGCGGTCGACCCCGACGAGCGTCGCCTCGTCGAGGAGTACCTCGCCCACAACCCGCGGGCCCGGGCCGAGGTCGAGCAGCACCGTGAGGTGGCGACGTTGCTGTCGTACTCCGGCGCGCCGGCGCCCGAGGGGCTGTGGGAACGCATCGCCGAGTCGCTCGATGACCGCATCCCCGAACCGGGGCCCGAACTCGCCAAGGTGATGCCGGGTTGGTCGCGGCTCGGCAGGCCTTCCGCGGCACCCGTCGGCCCGAAGCGTCTGTCGTTGCGCCTGGCCGGGTCACTCGCCGCCGCTGCGGCCGTGGTGATCGGGCTGCTGTCCTGGCGTCTGGTCGACACGAACCGTCGACTCACCGACGCCCGGGCCAGCTCGGCCACGCTGGTGGCCCAGTTCGAGCGTTTGCGCACCGATTCGGCCGCTCGGCGCGCCCAGCTCCTGTCGAGCGACGGTGCCCGCCACACGCTCGCCGTGGTCGACCGCAACGGCACGGGCTACCTCGACGGCACCGAATTGGCGGTGCTCGACACCGATCACACGTACCAGCTGTGGGGTGTGGTGCAGACGCCCGAGGGCGCCCAGGTCATCTCGCTCGGGGTGCTCGGCCCCCAGTTCGACATCGCCCCGTTCACGGTGCGGCAGGGCACGCTCGTGAAGCTCGTGCTGACCGAGGAGACCCGCGGCGGCGTGCCGGTGTCGAGCCAGCCCGCTGCGCTGGCGGGCGACATCATCTGACCGACGGCCCTCGGTCCGCGCCCGTCCGGGCGCGGACGTGGTTCACTGCCGCGATGCTGCTGGTGGTCGGGGACCTCGTCGAGGATGTCGTCGTGTGGCCGGTGGCGGCGCCCCGGCGGGGCACGGACACCGAGGCTCGCATCGAGCGGCGCCGCGGCGGGAGCGCGGCCAACGTGGCCGCGTTCGCCGCCGCCGCCGGGTCCGGTGTGCGTTTCGTCGGCTGTGTCGGGGCCGACGCCATCGGCGGTGCGCTGGCCGACGAGCTCGCCGCGGCAGGCGTCGACGTCCGGGTCCAGCGGCGGGGTCGTACCGGCACGATCGTGGTGCTCGTCGAGCCGGACGGCGAGCGGACGATGCTGCCGGACCGGGGGGCCTGCACCCTGCTCGAGCACGTGCCCGACGGCTGGCTCGACGGCGTGTCGTGGGTTCACGTCCCGGCGTACTCCCGCATGGGCGAACCGCTGGCCTCGTCCGTGGCGTCGGTGATCGAGCGGGTGCGCGGCGCCGGGGGCCGCGTGAGCATCGACGCGTCGTCGGTCGGTGCGCTGGTGGCCCACGGGCTCGACGCCTTCACGGCGTGGCTGGCCGACCTGCGGCCCGACGTGCTGCTGGCCAACGCCGAGGAGGCGGTGCTGCTCGGCCTGGTCGAGCCCTCGCGTCGCTCGGCCGCGTTGACCGTGGTGAAGCGCGGGCCCGAACCCGTGCTGTTGTGGGTCGATGGCGAGCGCGAACCGATCGCGTGCCCGGTGCCCCCGGTGCCCGAGGTGCGCGACACCACCGGAGCGGGCGATGCGTTCGCGGCGGGTTCCTAGCCGCCCTGGCCGCCGGCCGGCGGCCGGTGGCGGCGGCCGAGGCCGGTTCCGCCCTGGCTCGTCGCGTCCTCGGGAATCCGGGCGCGTCGCTCTAGATCCCGGTAGAAACGTCGAATGACCCTTCCCCTCGCCATCGTCCCCGAGGTGGCCGACGCCCTGGCCGACGGCCGCCCGGTCGTCGCCCTCGAGTCGACGATCTTCTCGAACCTCGGCCTGCCCTCACCGGTCAATGCGGAGGCTCTCGATCGCTGCGCGGCCGCGGTACGTGCCGGTGGCGCCGTGCCGGCGGTCACGGCCGTGCTCGACGGGAGCGCCCGGGTCGGCCTCGACCCGTCCGAGCACGAGCGCATCCTCGGCCCGGCCCGCAAGGTGGCCGAGCGCGACCTGGCGGTGGCGTGCGCACAGCGCTGGGACTACGGCGCCACCACGGTGTCGGCGTCGATGGCGTTGGCCCACGCCGCCGGCGTCGCCGTGTTCGCGACCGGAGGGATCGGCGGCGTGCACCGCGGGGCCGAGCTCACCGGCGACGTCTCCGCCGACCTCGACGCGCTCGCCCACCACCCGGTGGTGTGCGTGTGCGCCGGTGCCAAGGCCTTCCTCGACCTGGCGCGCACGCTCGAGTACCTGGAGACCGTGGGCGTGCCCGTCCTGGGGTGGCGCCACGACTGGCTGCCCGCCTTCTACACGCGCTCGTCGGGCCTGCGCGTGCCGCACCGCGTCGAGACGGCAGCAGAGGTGGCGGCCGTCGTGGCCATGCGTGCCCGCCCCGACACCGGTGCACTGGTGACCGTGCCCATCCCCGAGGCCGACGAGCTCGATGCCGTTGCGCTCGATGCCGTGTTGGCACAGGCGTTGGCCGACGCCGACGCGGCGCGCATCACCGGCGCGGCGGTCACGCCGTTCGTGCTGGGCCGCATCGCCACGGCCACGTCGGGCCGGAGCATCCCGGCCAACCTGGCCCTGGCCGAGAACAACGCTCGCGTCGCCGCCGAGATCGCCGTGGCGGCGGCGGCCCGCTAGAGCTTCGCCATGGCGCGCTCGACGCGCGCCGCGAACGCCGACCGGCTCGCGTCGCCGGCCCGGTCCATGCCGTAGAGGGCCAGCCAGCGCCGCCGGGCGCGCGGATGGCACAGCAGCCGCAGGGAGCGCAGCGCCAGCAGCCGACCGACCTGGCCTTCGAGCGCGTTGACCCACCACGACGAACCGTGGGTGGTGACGACGGCCAGGCGGCGGATGTGGCGCAGGTTGGCCCGCACCCGCGCCGATCCCTGGGGCAGCGTGTAGGCGACGCCCTCGACCCAGACGCGGTCGATCCAGCCTTTCATGATGGCCGGCGGACCCGACCACCACGTGGGGTAGACGAGCACCAGCGCCGTGGCCCAGCGCAGGTCGTCGGCGTGGCCGGCGATGACGGCTTTCGTCGAGGGGTCGGCGTGGTGGGCGCGGTGCTCGGCCCGTGACAGCCGCGCCTCGAAGCCCTCGGCGTACAGGTCGGTGACGCGGACCTGGTGCCCGGCGGACAGCAGCGCGGCGACGGCGCGGTCGCGCAGGTGGTTCGAGTAGCTCTCGGCCACGGGGTGGGCGCCGACCACGAGCACGTTCACAGCCGAGCCATCCGCTCGGTGACGCGAGCCAGGAAGGCCCGCCGCTCGGCGTCGGTGCGCGTGTCCATGCGGTGGAGCGCCAGCCACGTCAGGGGAGTTCGCCAGCCGCACACCATGCGCAGCGCCCGGGCGATGGTCCGCCGGCCTCCGTCGCCGACGGCGGCCACGTAAGGGCGCGGCGAGCCGTAGGTGGTGATGCCGACGAGGTGGCGGATGTGCTGCAGCGCCGGTGTCACCTTGCGCGTGCGCTCGTCGAGCCGGAAGGCGACGCCCGGTACGAGCACCCGGTCGAGCCAGCCCTTCAGGACGGCGGGCAGGCCCGACCACCAGGTCGGATAGACGAACACGATGGCCTCGGCCCAGTGCACGTGCTCGGTCTGGGTCCGCACCGAGTCGTCGACGACGGCGTCGTCGGTGTCGTAGGCGAGGCGGTCGTGGCGCGTCATGACCGGGTCGAAGCCGTCGGCGTACAGGTCGACGAGGCGGACCTCGTGGCCGGCCGACCCGAGGCCCTGCACCGCGGCGGCGGCCAGTGCCGCACCGAAGCTGTCGGGGTCGGGATGGGCGAACAGGACGAGCACGCGCACGGTGCCCGCACTGTAGGAGGCGCGCTGCGCCCGCCGCCGGGTTCGGTGCCGCAGCCCCACCGATCCGGACGACCGGTAGCGTGAGCGCTCATGTTCCAGTTCCGTGCGCTCGGCATTCCTGTCACGGTCGACGGCTGGTTCCTGCTCGGGATGTTCTTCATCTACAGCTGGTCGGGTGGCGGGCGCGCCGGCATCTTCGCCGCCGTGGCCATCGCGGTGTTCACGCTGATCCACGAGCTCGGGCACGCCCTCACGGCCCGTCACTACGGCTGCACGGTCGAGATCCGGCTCAACCTGCTGATGGGGTGGGCATCGTTCAGCTCGGTGCGCCCGCTGAGCCGCACGCAGCGTGTCGTCATCAGCGTGGCCGGCCCGCTCGCCGGGCTGGTCTCCGGCTTCGCCGTCCTCGGCGTCATCCACGCCTTCGCCGTGCGCGTCACGACCGACGGCCCGTTCCTGCTGCTGCTCGACCTGTGGCGCGGCGTGGTGTGGGCGGCCGTGGTCATCTCGCTGCTGAACCTGCTGCCGCTGTGGCCGCTCGACGGCGGTCACATCGTCCAGAAGCTGCTCGAGCGCGGCCTGGGCGAGAAGCGCTCGCTTCGGGTCATGGCCGTCTCTTCGCTCGTGCTCTGCGCCACCTTCGTGCTGCTGAGCCTGGCGTCGTCGGGCAACACCGGCCGGCTGGCCGGCTGGCGACTCGACTCCGAGCGCGAGCTGTACCGCAGCTTCGGCCGACCGTACGTGTCGGGGCTGTGGCACCTCATCGCCGCCTTCCCGGGCATCCTGCTGGCCGGGCTCTTCCTGCTGCCGATCTTCTGTGCGGTCTCGAGCTTCCAGCTGCTGAAGGCCGTGAACGCGGCCGGGCCGGGGTGGATCGGTGTCACGGATCCCGAGCCCGTGGGTCGCCGCGACGTACCGCGCTACGACCCGGCGGCCCTGGCCGCCGAGCGGGAGGGCTGGACGACGGGGGTCACGGGCTCGTTCCCCCGGGGCTGGGGGCCGTCGCCCTGGTTGCGCGCCATGAGCCACCTCCGGGCCAACGACCCCGCCGGGGCGCGCTTGGTGCTGGCCGACGTGGTGACGTCCGGCGGGCACTGGATCCCACCCGAACCGCGGCAGCCCGAGCTGCGATGGCTGGTGCCACTGCTGCCCCAGCCCTTGCCGGTGGGCGACCGCAAGCGCAGCCTCGACCTGCTCAGCGTCCTCGGTGCCCAGGGGGACGCGCACGCTGTCGGCACGTATGCCGGCGCGCTCTACGCGCAGGATCCCGATGCCGAGGTGCTGTACCGGGCGGCCGCCGGGCTCGCGCAGGCCGGCCACCCGGACACGGCGATGGCGTGGCTGCAGCGGGCGGCGACCGAGGGACCCGACGCCGACCGCCTCGCCCGCGACGTTGGGCTCGCCCCGCTGCACGGTCGGCTCGACTTCCAGCAGCTCCTGGTGTGGGCCCGACAGCAGCCGGCACCGCGCTGACGGATCAGTCGGCGGCGAGGCGCGCGGCGTGTGCCGCCAGCCAGGCGCGCGAGCGGCGGTTCTGCACGCCGTACCCGTTCCTCCACGCCTCGACGTAGCCGGGCTGACCGGCGTCGGCGCGGGCGCGCATCTGGGTGTGGGCGCGGTCGAGGAACCGCAGCCCGAGCTCGCCGACGCGGGTCCGCTCGACGGCGCCGAGGCCGTACACGTCGCAGAACGCCCGGTACCGGGCCACCTGGTCGACGTCCGACCGGGCCGCGTCGAGGTCGGCCGGGTCCCGCACCGGCACCCAGTGGCGCAGCGCGATGGCGACGTCCCACAGGCGGTCGGTCGGCGCAGCGAAGTCGAAGTCGATGAAGGCGACGGCCCGCCCGTCCCGGCACACGGTGTTCTCCACGCTGACGTCGTTGTGGCCGACGAGGACGGGAAGGCCGGGGTCGTCGGGCGCCAGCGTGGTGTCCCACACGGACGCGGTCGGCGGCCTGAACGTCCGCACCGCCTCGTGGAAGCGGCGCAGCAGCTCGGCCACGCTGGCGAGCAGCTCGGCCCCGCCCGTCCACGGCTCGTACGGCGGGCCGCCCACCGCGCCCTCGACGTAGGTGAGCACGGACCGACCCAGATCGTCGACACCGAGGAACCGGGGGGCGCCATCGAAGCCGACGGCCTCCAGATGATCCAGGAGCGCGTGGACCGCGCCGCTCTGCGGCCCGGGGGGTCGACGCACCGTGTCGCCGGCGCGCACCACCCGACCGAGGTTGGCAAGGCCTCCGGTGAACGGGCGCTCCGCATCCCGGTCGGGCCCGCCTTCGGGGTCGCCCTCGTAGCGCCGGTCAGCGGCCGGCATCGCCGCGGCGGTAGTCCGTGGTGAGGTCGTCGAGCCGGCCCTTCAGGTCGACGTCGAGGTCGCCGCCGCCGGCGCGCAGCGCGTCGTCGAGCTGGTCGGGTCGGCTGGCGCCGATGATCGGCGCGGTGACGACCGGGTTGGCCAGCACCCAAGCCACCGCCAGCTCGGCGAGCGTCATGCCGGCCTCCTCGGCGATCGGGCGCAACCGGTCGATGGTGGCGAACTCGCGCTCGTGCCAGTACCGGTCCTGGTAGCGGTCGGCCGCGGTGCCCAGCGTGAATCGTGTGCCCTCGGCCGGCGGCGCGTCGGGCCGGTGCTTGCCGGTGAGCAGGCCGCCGGCCAGCGGGTTGTACGGGATCACACCGATGCCTTCCTCGCGGCACAGCGGCAGCAGCTCGCGCTCGATCTCGCGGAACAGCAGGTTGTAGCGAGGCTGCACGCTGTCGAACCGCTCGACGCGCAGCACCTCGGATCGGCCGAGCGACCGGGCGAGCTGGTAGGCGAGGAAGTTGGAGCAGCCGACGTAGCGCACCTTGCCCGACCGCACGAGATCGTCGAGCGCCTTGAGGCTCTCGTCGATGGGCGTGTGCGGGTCGGGCGCGTGGAGCTGGTAGAGGTCGATGTGATCGGTGCGCAAGCGCTTCAGGCTGGCCTCGACGGCGCGCACGATGTTCTTGCGGCTGTTCCCCGAGTCCCACCGGTCGGGTCCGGTCGGGTAGTGGCACTTGGTGGCCAGGATCACGCGGTCGCGACGACCGGTCAGCCAGCGGCCGATGATGTCCTCGGTGCGGCCGTGGTCGCCGGTGGCACCGAGCGGGTACGCGTCGGCGGTGTCGATGAAGGTGATGCCAGCCTCGAACGCGTGGTCGAGGATGGCCCTCGATGCGTCCTCGTCGCACTGGTAGCCGAAGGTCATCGTCCCGAGACAGAGGCGGGAGACGGCGAGGCCGGTGCGACCGAGATGGGTGTAGCGCATGCGGCACCCTACGGCAGCGGGCGGCAGGGCCCCGATCCCCGTGGGCCGCGCGACGTCAGCCGAGAAGCCCGGGAACGAGGTCGCCGCCGACGAGGCGAACGCCCTCGGGCGGCGGCTCGGCGCGTGGTGGTGCGTGCTTGGCCAGCAGCGTGACGAGCGAGGCGAGCTGGATCGGCTTGGCCAGCGTGGCGTCCATGCCGGCGCTCTCGCACTGCTCCCGGTCGACCGACTGGGTCCCGGCCGTCAAGCCCAGGATCGTGGTGTGGCGACCGTCCGCCCGTTCCAGCTCGCGCACGCACCGGGCGACCTGCGGTCCGGTGAGGTCGGGGAGCTGCTGGTCGACGATCAACATCTCGTACGGGCGCGTGCCCCAGGCCCGCAGCGCGTCGGTGCCGCTCGCCACGATGTCGACGGCGTACCCGAGGCGCTCCAGGAGCGACAGGGCCACCTGGGCGTTCAGCTCGTCGTCCACGGCCACGAGCACTCGGGCGAGGTTGCGGCGGGGCCGGTCGGCGGTGGCGGTCACGGTCACCGTCTGGCACGGGACGACGCACCACAGGGTGGCGCCGGTGCCGGGGTTGGCCATGGCGTACAGGTCGCCGCCCATGCCGCGCACGAGCTCGCGGGAGATGCGCAGGCCATAGCCGCCGCCGGCGCGACCTTCCAAGGCGGCCTCGAGCGTGGGCGTCAGGCCGATGCCGGTGTCGGTCACCTCGAACCGCAGGGCTGCCGTGCCGCGTTCGGGTCGCACCCGCACGGTGACCGAGCCCGTGTCGGTGGCGCGCACGGCGTTGGTCACGAGGTTCACGAGGATCTGTCGCAGGGCCACGGGGTCGCCCGACACGAGCGTGGGCAGGTCGCGGTGACCGACGACCGCCAGCGTCAGTCCCTTGGCGGCGGCCTGCGGCTCGAGCAGCCGGGCCACGGTGGTGGCCAACACGGCGGGATCGAACGGCATCGGCGACGGCCGGCCACCGTCGCGTCGGTCGCGGTGAGGGGTGACGCGTTCGATCATCGCGGCGAGGTGCTCGGCGGCGGTGCGGATGGTGTGCACGGTGGCGCGTTGCGACGAGTCGAGGGGAGTGTCGAGCAGCATCGCCGACAGGCCGATGATCCCGCCGAGCGGCGTGCGCAGCTCGTGGCCGATCATCGCCATCGTGTCGACCGGCGTCTCGGCGCGCGGCGATCCGTCGCTCTCGTGCCCCGTGGGCGGCTCCAAGCCTCGATGATCCGCTGTGCGTCCTTGCACGTTGCCAGGATCGGTTCGGTCTCTGGACGCTTGAGCGGGTCTCGAAGCTCTTGACTGCTTGTTGCGAATGGTGTCTCAAGACCGTCGGGAGAAGCGACCGACGGCACGTCGTGCACAGCGGTGAGCGGTCGTAGTGTCAGGAACGTGACCGGAGCCCCGTGGAACCCAGCAGGTTGGGCCGCTGACGTGGTCCTGAGCGATGGCGGGACCGTGCACCTGCGGGCCGTTCGGCCCGACGACGGCGAACGGCTCGTGGCGTTGCACAACTCGCTGTCTCGGGAAAGTGTCTACTTCCGCTTCTTCTCGGCCAAGCCGCGCTTGACGGACGCCGAGGTCGAACGGTTCACGCACGTCGACCAGGTCGACCGCGTGGCGCTGGCCGCGGTGCTCGGGGACGTCTTCGTCGCCGTGGGTCGCTACGACCGCTGGCCGGGACGCGACGAGGCCGAGGTGGCGTTCACCGTGTCCGACGCCCACCACGGACGGGGCCTGGCCACCGTGCTCCTCGAGCACCTGGCCGCCATCGCCCGTTCCCACGGGATCACGTCGTTCACCGCGTCCGTGCTGCCCGACAACCGGGCCATGCTCGGCGTGTTCCGCTCGGCGGGCTTCGAGGTGCGGCGCCAGTTCGATGCCGGCGTCGTCGAGCTCGAGTTCCCCATCGAGGCCACGCCGGCTTACCTTGAGTCGCTCGAGGTGCGCGAGCAGCGCGCCGAGAGCCGC
>JANPGL010000156.1:0-5424 GCA_031423915.1 Actinomycetes bacterium
GGGACCGCGAGAAGCTCCAGGAGCGTCTCGCCAAGCTCAGCGGTGGCGTGGCCGTCGTCAAGGTCGGCGCTGCCACCGAGGTGGAGCTCAAGGAGAAGAAGCACCGCATCGAGGACGCCATCTCGGCGACCCGCGCGGCCATCGAAGAGGGTGTCGTCGCCGGTGGCGGCACCGCCCTCATCCGGGCCAAGGCGGCCGTGGCCACGGTCGTCGCCGGTCTCACCGGTGACGAGGCGGCCGGCGCCCGCGCCGTGCTGCTGTGCCTCGACACCCCGGCCAAGTGCATCGCCGAGAACGCCGGCCACGAAGGCGCCGTCATCGTCGAGCACGTCGAGTCGAAGTCGGGCACCATCGGCTTCAACGCCGCCACCGGCGAGCTGAGCGACCTGTTCAAGGACGGCGTCATCGACCCGGCCAAGGTCACCCGCTCGGCGCTGCAGAACGCGGCGTCGATCGCTGCGCTGCTGCTAACCACGGAGGCCCTCGTGGCCGACAAGCCGGAGAAGAACCCGGCCCCCATGGGCGGCGGCGGCATGGGTGGCGGCATGGGTGGCATGGGCGGCATGATGTGATCTGACGCTTCGGCGTCTGCGGACCAACGAGGCCCGGCCGTGCTCCCCACCAGGGAGCATGTCCGGGCCTCGCCGCGTCCGGGCACCTAGTCTCTCGTCGTGCCAGCTGCTCCGACGGGCCTCCGTCGGTCTCCCGTCCCGCTGCTGCCGGCCCTCGCGTGGGTCGTGTTGTCGGTGCTGCGCGTGGGCGACGTGGCGGTCCTCCTCGTCGCTCTTCTCGTCGTCGGCCTCGTCGAGCTTGTGTGGTTGCTGCGGGCGATCGGCGACGGGCACCCTGGCGTGCGACCGCCCGCGCTGGCGGCGGCGGCACTCACCGGCCTGGCGCTGGGGGTGGAGCTCGGATTCGGGTTCGGTGGCGGTCCCGGCCTGGTGCTCGTGGCGGCCACCGCCTATCTGGGGGCGCGCATCGCCTGGTTGGCCGCGCTCATCGGCTGGTCGTCGTCGGCGCACGCCCGACGGCCGCTGATCGCGTGGCGCCGTTGCCAGGTGGCCGGGCTGGCAACGTCGGCGCTGCTGTGGCTCGTGCTCGTGACCGGCAGCGAGGTGACCGACCGAGCGGTGTCGGCCGTGACCGTCCACGGCATCCGGTTCGATCTGCCCGGTGGCTCGGCCCTGCTGCTGGTGCTCATCAGCGTGTCGATCGTCGGCGAGGGCGTGCTGCAGTACCAGGCTCACCGGGCCACCGAGGAGTGGGCGGCCGCCGACGTCCGCAAGCGGCAGCCGTCGCCTGTGCGGCGATCGGCCGTCGACGACCTGGCTCGAGAGCTCGACGCGCTCGACGACGATGACGACGGCGCGGGCGTGGCCGCCGTCCACGGGCCCGACCTCGTCCTGCGGCCCGACGAGTCGTGAGACGGGCCGTCGGCATCGTCGCCCTCGCGGCGACCGCGCTGACGGCTACGGCCGCCTGCTCGTCCGCACGCTCACCGGGATCGGTCGTGACGCGGGCGCCGCTGCCGCCCACGTCGGGTGCGAGTGTCACGTTGGCCCCGACGGTCGCCCCGGCCGCCACGACGGCGCCGGCCGCGCCCACCACGGCCGCGCCCACCACGGCCGCGCCCACGACGGCACCGCCGGCTACGCCCGTGCCGGCCACGGCGTCGACGACGTCGGCCAGCATCGCCGCGTTCGACTTCGGCACCTTCACGCACGACCTCGGCAACGGGATCACCGCGCCACTCGTGAACGGTCAGTTCCAGCGCGGCCGCTCGCCGAGCGACGACGACTACCTGGTCGCTCGTCTCCACCGCACGTCGATCGGCGACCTCGACGGCGACGGGGCCGACGAGGCGGCGGTCGAGGTGTACTGGACGACCGGTGGCACCGGTCAGTTCGTCGATGTGCTCGTCTACGAATGGGACGGCTCGAAGCCGGTGCTGGTGACGCGGGCGGGTTCCGGCGACCGGGCGTTCGAGGGCATCCGCCGGTCGTACGTCGAGGGCGGCACGCTCGTGATCGAACGGCTCCACGGCCAGGCCGCCTGCTGCCCCGAGTCCGTCGAGCGCCGCGCGTTCACGTTGGCCGGCACGGCGCTGCGTCCGGCCGGCCCGGCCCGCACCTGGGCGTGGGTGCTCATCGACAGCGCGGACACGCCGATCCGCTTCCTGCCCGGCACCTCTGGCGCCTACCTGTCAGGCGACGTCACCGGCGAACGGCGCGGGTCGTTCGCGGCGCGCGCCGGCCAGACGTTGACCCTCGACGTGGCGCCGAACCTGGTCGGCGAGCCGGTCGTGGTGGTCGATCTCGTCCAGGGCGACACGGTGCTCGGCACCGCCAGCCCGGGTGCGCCGCTCGTCGTCCGGCTGCCCGCGTCAGGCGGGTACGGCGTCGTTCCCCGGACGCTCGGCGGCGGCACCGGTGCGCCCTACGTCGAGGCCGTGCTGTCGATCGGCTGAGGCGGCGGGCGGGGTGCGGTCGGCGCGGTCGGCGCGGCCGCCTCCGACGTGCTGACATGGGGGGATGAGCACCAAGCTGCCGTACTGGATGCACCAGCTGGTGGAGTACCTGCTGGGCGTGCTGCTGCTGTCGCAGGCGGCGCGGCTCGAGCGTCCCCTGTGGCCCGCCGTCGCCGGGGTGGCCGTGGTGCTGACCGCCGCGCTCGGCGACGCCCCGTTCTCGGCGTTCCGCACCGTGCCCCGGTCGGTGCACCGCCTGGTCGACCTGGCGCTCGGCGCCGCGCTGGTCGGTGTCGGGCTCCTGCTCGTCTCGGGGGGCGGGCGCGTGATGATGGTCGTGATGGGAGTGGCGTTGCTCGTGCTGGGGTGGCGGAGCGACTTCCGGCCGAAGGCGCCGAGGGTGCCGCTGCGCGATCGGCTACCCGACTCGCGCACCGTCGGGCAGCTCGCCGGGCGCGGCGTGGGCAGGGCCGTGGTGGCCGGCCGCCGCAACTGGCGGGCCCGGAAGTAGCGGTTCGCGGGCGAGGGTCCCGTATCCTCGTCGCATGGACAAGCCTGCGCCCGACCCCGCCAAGCTCCTGGAGTTCTGGATGGAGTGGGAGCGAGGCGACACCCCGCCGGGCAAGGTGATGGCCAACCTGAAGACGGCCGGCCTCGCCGACCTGCTGCGCCAGCTGGCCGGTCAGCCGGTGGCGTGAGGCCGGGCGGCGACCAGCAGATACCGCGTCCGCCCTTGTGGCGGCCCGGGGGCGACCCGGCCTGGGCGCACGCCCTCGGCACGCCGACGGTGCCGCTCGACCCGCTGCTCGACGCCGTGCGAGCACGCGGCGCCGGTCTCCCGCCGGTGGCCCGGTTCGACGATGCCCGCAACTCGGCCGTGCTGGTGGCGCTCTACGACGGTGAGTGCGGCGCCGAGGTGGTGCTGACGCGACGCGCCCGCCACATGCGCAACCACTCGGGCGAGGTCAGCTTCCCGGGTGGTCGGCTCGACCCGGGCGAGACGCCGGTGGAGGCGGCGCTGCGCGAGGCCGAGGAGGAGGTCTGCCTCGACCCGGCGACGGTGGAGGTGGTCGGCGAGCTCGACCACCTGTCGACCATCGTGTCGCGCAGCCACATCGTGCCCATCGTGGGTCGGCTCCGCGAACGTCCCGAGCTGCGCGCCGGCACCACGGAGGTGGATCGCATCCTCTACGTGCCGCTGGCCGAACTGCTGCGTCGCGACACGTTCCGCGAAGAGCACTGGGGCACCGACGAAATGGCGCGGTCGGTCTACTTCTTCTTCCTCGACGACGAGACGGTGTGGGGCGCCACGGGCCGGATGCTCGTGCAGCTGCTCGACATTGCCACGTCGGTGCTGCGGTGAAGGGCTCGCCGGGCTGCACCTGCAAGATCTGCGACCCGCCGCCCGACAAGGCCACGTGGGACGACGGCACCCGCAAGCTGGTCGACGACGTGCACTCGTTCGGCTGGCACGTCGTGAACGTGGGCGGCGGGGAGGGCCTGCCTCGGTGGGCCTACACCGTGGGTCTCACCCACACGTTCGGTGGGCCAGAGCTCGTGATGTGCGGCCTGGACGGCCCGCTCATGCATCGCTGCCTGAACACCGCCGGCCGCGCCGCGCGCGGCGGGATGGCGCGCCGGGACGACGCCCTCGTGAGCGACGTGCTCGAGGGGTTCGACGTCCGGCTGCGCGACGTGGCGGCGGGCTGGGGCCGGTCGCTGTTCGGGAACCTGCGCTGGGTCACCCGCGTGGCCGAACCGGCGGTCGTGCAGGTGGTGTGGCCCGACAAGGAGGGTCACTTCCCGGACGACCCGGCGTTCCCGCCCGCCCTCGCCGACCGGCAGGGCCAGCTGTGGCTGCCGCCCGACCGGCACCCGCACGGGCCCTGGTGGGCGTGGTCGATCGAGAGCGAGTGGCCGTTGGGCCCGGAGGCCGGCGGCAAGGTCTACCTCGACCGGCGCGTCGCCGAGGGCGGGGCGCCGATCGTCGGGGTGTCGCGCGACGCCGACGACGACTGGTGGTTCGTGGCCGACGACCCGTCGTGGGACACCGATGACGTCGTGCTCGTGCACCTTACGCGCGTGCTGGCCGGCGATCCCACGTTGGCCGCCCAGCGGGCGCTGGGGCCGCGCGCGACGGCGTGGCGCACCGAGGTCGGCGGCGAGTGGACCTACGAGGTCGACGAGGACGACGAGGACTGAGCCCGCGGGGTCTCACGGCCGAGGCGGGGCGGGCCGAGAACGGCGGCGTGGACGCCAGACGTGGCGCTCGACGACCTGCCCCGCCACGAGCGAGCACAGGACGCGCTCCGCCGCTTCGACGTCGGCGCGGTAGCGGCGGGCCTGCCGGAGGGCCAGTGCGCTCATCCCGCCGGGGACGAGCATGTACAGCAACGGGAACAGCGTTCGGCTCTGGATGGCCGCGGCCATGCCGCCCACGCCGAACCCGACGGCATAGGTGGCGTTGAGCCAGGCCGTCCACGCGGGCCGGATGAACGCACGGATCTCGACCCGTGACCCGTCGTCGACGACGCGCCCCCGAAGCACCGGCAGCAGCGACTCGCGGTGCCCGCGCGCCAGGTCGCGCCGCCACACCTTCACGCCGTCGGTGCGCCACCGGCCGACCCTGACCCCGTCGGCGTGGCGCGTGCTCCGGCGGTCCAGGCGCTCGTCGACGCGGTCGCTTCCCCGCGGCCCGCGAACGACGACGTGACCGAGCCACGGGGTCCGCGCCCAACCGTCGTCGTCCACGGCGCTCACCATGCACGCTCGGGCCTCGTTCCGCCAGCGTCCTGACGCCATCCGAACGCCACCCAGCTACCTCTGACGTCATCGTCTCGCCGTGCCATCGCCCGTACAACGGACACATGGACATCATCACCGCCGACGGGACCCGCCTGCACGCCACCGACTGGGGAGGGCGCGGTCGCGCCGTGCTGCTCGTGCACGCGTGGGGT
>JANPGL010000157.1:0-13439 GCA_031423915.1 Actinomycetes bacterium
GAACGGTCTGCGCTCGCTCACCGCGACGCTGAACAAGACGAAAGACCCCGGCGTCGCCGCACTCGGTGCCACGAACAAGATGTTCTGGACCGAGATGCACAAGGAGGCGATGGAGCTCGCAGTCGACCTGCACGGGGCGAGCGGCATGCTCGTCGACACGGGCGCACCGACGGGGTCGTGGCCGGGTACGGGGCGCGACCAGCGCCGTGCGGGCTATCCGGTGAGCCCGATGATGTCGGCGTTCTTCTTCAGCCGGTCCGAGACGATCTGGGGCGGCACGTCGCAGATCCAGCGCAACATCGTCGGCGAGCGTTCGCTGGGCTTGCCGAAAGAACCGCAATGAGCGGTCGGCCGCCCGCCTGGTGAGGTGGAGCGGGCGCTGGTCGTGCGCGCCTGGCGCCGTCTGGGCGCGCGAGGGCCGGCGCTTCCCACGGCGCCGGCTCACCCGGCCTTCGCCAGCCGCACCGGGTCACCACGTGGCGGCCCGCCATGTCCCTCGGCACGGTCGGCTTCGGCATCTCTGTGTTCCACCAGCCGGTCATCTTCCTGGTGGTGCCGGCGTGGGGAATCGATGCGCAGGACGTACCGGCGATCGGCTCGTGGCACCTGCCCGGGCTCAACGACGCTTCTGACCTGGTCCCGACCGCAGCGCTCGCTCGCCACCGGCTAGACAGGCGCTTCGTGGATGCCGATCGATCGAACCCGCTCGGCACCATGCCGCCGCCGTCGGCGCCTGCCGCGGTCGAGCTGGCGGGGCTCCGAAAACGGTTCGGCGACAAGGTGGCGGTCGACAACCTGTGGCTCACGGTGCCTCGCGGCAGCTTCTTCGGGCTGGTCGGTCCGAACGGCGCCGGCAAGACGACCACACTGCGCATGCTCACCGGCCTGCTACGCCCCGACGGTGGCCTGGTCCGCGTGGCCGGCGCCGACGTCTGGCCCGATCCCACGCTGGCCAAGGTCCGCCTCGGTCTGGTGCCCGACGGGCTCACCGTGTTCGAGCGGCTGACCGGAGCCGAGATGCTGGTGTACGCCGGGCTCCTGCGTGGGTTGCCCGAGGACGAGGCGCAGTCGCGCAGCCGCGGCCTGCTCGACGCACTGGGCCTGGCGGACGACGCCGACGCGCTGATCGTCGACTACTCCCACGGCATGCGCAAGAAGGTGGTGCTGGCGTCCGCGCTCATCCACCGTCCCGACGTGCTCGTGCTCGACGAGCCGTTCGAGGGCATCGACCCCGTGTCGTCGGCCGCCATCCGCGACGTCCTGCACCGGTACCGGGACCACGGTGGCACGGTGCTGTTCTCGAGCCACGTGATGGAGGTCGTCGAGCGCTTGTGCGACCACGTCGCCATCATCGCTCAGGGCCGCATCCTGGCGAGCGGCCCGCTCGGCTCGCTGCCCGCCGGTCGGCTGGAGGACGTGTTCCTCCACGTGGTCGGTGGGCGAGGCGCCACCGACACCGACCTGTCGTGGCTCGAACGGGGGAGCGCTTGAGCGTGTCGACGGGTGCGGTGCCGCTGTCGTTGTGGCGCATCGTCCACCTGTTCGCCCGGTTGAAGATCCGCCTCGTGCGCAACGAGTGGCGTCGGGGCGTGGGCGCCCGCGTGGGGCTCGTGCTGTCGTGGTTCAGCGCGGTGGTCGTCGGACTGTCGGGCGGCGCGATCCTGGCGGCGGTGGATCTGACCGACCCGCGCGCCGTGCGGGCGTTCACGCTCGTCGGCGCCGGTACGGGGCTGGCGTGCGTCGTGCTTCCCGCGGTGGCCCTCGGCATCTCCGAGGTGATCGGACCCGATCACCTTCGGCCGTTCCCCCTGTCCCGCCGGCAGCAGTTGGTAGGGCTGCTCACGGCGGCGGCCATCGGCCCGGTGCCGCTCACCGGCTTGCTGGTGCTGGTCGGTGCCGTGGTCGGCATCGCGCGGCTCACGGCGGGGGCGCTGCCCACGTTGGTGGCCGGTGGTGCGGTCGTCACCTACCTCGGCGGCGCACTGGCCGCGTCGCGTCTGCCGTCGGTGCTGCTGAGCCGCCTGTTGAACTCGCGCCGTGGCCGCGACGCCGCCCTGGTGCTGGCCTCGCTGCTCGGGGTCGTGGTCTACGCGTTCCAGTTCGTGGTGCGAGCCGCCGATCGGCTCTCGGGTCCGGCGCTGGTTCGTGTGACGCGAGTCGTGCGGTGGTTGCCACCGGGTGCGCTCGGTCGGTCGGTCGGCCTGGCCGCCGCCGGGCAGGCCGCCCTGGCGGCGCGATGGCTCGCCGTCGGTGTCGCCGGGGTCGCGGCCGTGCTCGTGGTGTGGTCGGCGGCCATGCGGCGCCAGCTCGGGTTGACTCCGACGCCGGCTCGCGCTCGGCGCTCGCGTCCCACCGAGCCGCTGTTCGACGGGTTGTCGTCGGCCCTGCCCCGCACGTCGATCGGGGCCGTGGCGGCGCGCGAGCTCCGCTACCAGTGGCGAGACCCGCGCCGGCGCGTGCAGGCCATCACGGCGCTCGTGATGGGCCTGGTGTGGCCCGTGGTGAACAACCTGCAGCGCGGTCGCGGTCGCTCTGCCACTGTCCTGTTCGCCACGGCCGCGTGCTGGCTCGTGGTGTTCGGGGCCACGAACCAGTTCGGTCTCGACGGTCGGGCGGCCTGGTTCGACCTGTCGTCGAACACGGGCCCGCGCCGGCTCTTCCTGGGTCGCAACCTGGCCCTGTTCGTGCCGGGCTTCCTGGCGGCCGCCATCGCCTGCGGGGTCCTCGGCGGTCTCACGGGCGGTTGGTCGTACGTTCCGGCCGCCCTGGTGGTGTCGGCCGCCGGGATGGTGGCCGGGCTCGGCGGCGCCAACCTGGCGTCGGTGCTGGCGCCGATGCCGGTGCCCGAAGGGTCGAACCCGTTGTCGTCGGGCGGGCCCGGGCGCGGCTGCCTGGCGAGCCTGCTCTACGGCGTGGCGCTGGCCGGTCTCACCGTGGTGTTGGCGCCGCTCGTGATCGCCGTGACGGTGCAGCGGCGCTCGGCGTCGGCGTGCCTGGTGGTGGGTCTCGTCGCGTTGCCATGCGCGGTGGGCGTGTGGTGGGTGCTGACCGCGGCGGCTTCCCGCTTGTTGCGCACCCGGGTCCCCGAGGTGCTCGGCGCCGTCAACCCGCGCTGAGACGGTGGCGACGGCGCCGCGGCGGCGTCAGTGGGCGATGGCGGCGACCGGGCCGGCGCTCTCGTCGCCCTCGCTCTCGGCGCGCAGCGAGGCCGCCGACATCTGGCGCAGTGGCAACTCCTTCGTGAACCACATGACGACCCAGGCCAGCAGCATCACCGGCAGGGCGAACACGTAGACCATGCGCACGCCGTCGGCCAGCACGTGGACCACCTGCTGCTTGACCTCGGGGGGGAGCGAGCGGATGGTGGCGGGGTCCTCGACGCGGCGGGCGACGTCGGGGGAGATCTTGCCGGTGATTCGCGAGGCGAACACGGCGCCGTAGCCGGCGAGGCCGAGGGCGCCACCGAACGAGCGGCAGAACTGGGCGGCGGCCGTGGCGACGCCGAGGTCCTTCGGCTCCACCGAGTTCTGCACCGCCACGGACGTGGTCGGCATGGTCGCCCCGATGCCGAGGCCCATGATCACCTGCACGGCCGAGATGTAGAGCCGGCCCGTGGTGGTGCTCAGCTGGGTGAAGGCGAGCACGGCGACGCAGCAGAAGCCGAGGCCGACGACCGGGTAGATCTTGTAGCGCCCCGTGTTGGCCACCAGGCGACCCGTCGTGATCGACGTGATCAGGAGGCCGGCCATGAGCGGCATGAGCAGCAGGCCCGAGCGCGTGGCCGAGGCGCCGATGACGGTCTGCATGAACAGTGGCAGGAACGAGTCGGCCGACATGAGGAGCGAACCGACGAGCAGCATGACGATCATCGTGGAGGCGAACACGCGGTTCGAGAACAGGTGCATGGGCAGGATCGGTTCGGGCGCCCGCTTCTCCCACCACACGAACGCAGCGGCGAGCGCGAACCCGCCCGCCGCGAGGGTGAGGATGATCGGCGAGGACCACGGGTACTGCTTGCCGCCCCAGGTCGCCGTGAGGATGAGCGACGTGGTGGCGGTGACGAGCAGCGCGGCCCCGAGCCAGTCGATCGTGTGGTCTCGCTTGACGTGCACCATCTTCAGCGCCCGGCTCGTGATGAAGAGCGCCGCCAGGCCGATGGGCAGGTTGATGGTGAAGATCCAACGCCACGACAGGTGGTCGACGAAGAAGCCGCCGATGAGCGGCCCGACCACCGACGACAGCGCGTAGACGCCGGTGAAGAAGCCGATGTACCGGCCACGCTCGCGCGGCGAGACCAGGTCGCCGACCATCACGAACGCCATCGACTGGAGGCCGCCGCCGCCGATGCCCTGGATGCCGCGGAAGATGACGAGCTGTGTGAACGACTGGGCGATGCCGGCGAGGAGCGAGCCGACCAGGAAGATGCAGATGGCCACCTGGAACAGGCGCTTGCGGCCGTAGAGGTCGGAGATCTTTCCGAAGAGCGGGGTGGCCGCCGTCGAGGTGAGCAGGTAGGCCGTGGCGATCCAGGCGATGTGCTCGAGCCCGCCGAGCTTGCCGGCGATGGTCGGCAGAGCGGTCGACACGATCGTGCCGTCGAGCGCCGAGAAGAGCAGGCCGACCATGAGGCCGCCGACGACGGTGAGGATCTGGCGCCGGGTCATCGGACCGGTCGTCGTCATGCGGGCGAAACCCTCCTGAGCGGATACTTGCACGGTGCAAGCGAACCGGGAGTTTACCGGCCGTTCGCCTCCGCGCCAGGTGACGTGCCCTGCGTCGGTCGTCGCCGCTTCGTGGGCGGGCGGTCGGCCCGGCGACCGAAGCGTTCGCCGCTGTAGTGCTCCTCCGCGAGGCGGCGAAGGGCGACCAGCGCCTGTTCGTAGACCACGGTGCCCACGACGATCTGGCCGATCGTGTCGCCGACGCCCTGGGAGGGGTCGATCCACGCCAGTTCGAAGCGGGCGAGCTCGTCGGCGGCGTCGGCGTAGGGGACGAACACGTCGGCGGTGCACGGTCCGGTCACGCTGCGCAGTGCCACGAGTGCGGCGGCCAGCGCGTCGATCGAGGGAGCGCCCGCCTCCACGGACCAGCCGCGCCTGGCGACGAAGGCGTCGACCTCGGCGCGGGCCCGGCGGTGCTCGTCGGTGGGGTCGACGGGCGGCGGCGGGCCGAGCCCGTGGTGGGCGAGCGCGATTACGTCGGCCAGCGGGAGGTTCGGGTCGTCGACGGCGGCGAGGACGGCACCCACGGCGGCCACCGGCACCTGGCCGATCTCGCGCAGGACGCGCACCAGCCGAAGCCGCTCGAGGTGCGAGTCGTCGTAGGCCGCCTGGGTGGCAGAGGTGCTGATGCCGGCGGGCACGAGGCCCTCGCGCAGGTAGTACTTGATCGTGGCCACCGGCACGCCGGACCGCTCGGACAGCTCGCTCATCCTCATCGGCAGCCCCTTGACGTCACGACTGGATACTGTCACTATCCAATAAGGATAGCAACGCTATCCAATGACGACGCGTCGAGGAGCCCCCATGAGCAGCACCGTCCAGCCCGGCCGCTACACGTTCGACCACGACGGCGAGGTCGTCGTGTTCCTCATCGGGATGCGCATCAACAAGCTGCGCAAGGTCCACAAGTGGCTGCCGACGGCCATGGCCATGCCGAAGATGCTGCGCGAACTGGCCAAGCACCCGCACAAGGGCATGCTCGGGGCCCGCAGCTACGTGTCGGGTCGCGACGTGCTGGTCGTGCAGTACTGGCAGAGCTTCGAGGCGCTGGAGCGCTTCGCCCACTCGGCCGACGACCCGCACCTACCGGCGTGGCGGGCGTTCAACGCCACGGTCGGCACCGGCGGTGATGTCGGCATCTGGCACGAGACGTACACGATCGCCCCCGGCACGGCCGAGGGCATCTACAACAACATGCCCGTGCACGGGCTCGCTGCCGCCACGTCGTCCGTGCCGGTGGCGCGCAAGGGCCAGTCGGCGGCCTACCGCGCCGGTCGCGCCGCGGCCGATGCGCCGGCGGAGCCGGTGCCCTCCTGACGCCGTCGGCGCAGGCGGCCCTTGACGGCGGTGCCCGGTGGACGCAGGATCGAGCGGGCTGCGCCGACGTACGCACGAGCTGCCAAACAGGGGGATGTTCATGAGCGAGATCATGGCCACTGCGTTGTTCCCGGCGATTCCCGCCGACGGCCTCGCCGAGTTCAAGGAGATCGCCGCCAAGGCGGTGGAGATGACGGGCGCCGAGGTCGGCACGCTCGGCTACGACTGGTTCTTCGGCGATGACCAGACCTCGTGCATGGTGCGTGAGCGCTACGCCAGCTCCGAGGCGGTCTTCGCCCACCTCGGCAACGTCGGCCCGGTGCTCGGCCGACTCGTCGAACTGGGCGGCGGTCTGAAGCTCGACGTCTACGGCGACCCGTCACCCGAGCTTCGCGAGGCGCTGGCCGCGTTCGAGCCGCGCATCTACCACTTCTTCGTCGGCAAGTAGGACGTGCTTGAGAGCGACCGCAGCGCCGGGGCCAGCTCGCGCAGGGTCTCGAGCGAGTAGCCGGCCGGGTCCGCGCTCAGCGCCTGCACGCTCACGTGATCGGCGCCGGCGTCGAAGTGCTGCTGCACGCGCCCGACGATGGTGTCGACGTCGCCCCAGGCGATGAGCGCGTCGACGAGCGCATCGGTGCCGCCGTCCAGGGTGTCCTCGGGCGTGAACCCGTGGCGGAACCAGTTGTTGGCGTAGTTGGGCAGCGCCAGGTACGTGCTGAGGAACCGACGGGCGATGGCCCTGGCTTTGTCGGGATCGGTCTCGAGCACCACCGCCTGCTCGGGCACGACCAGCTTGTCGGGCCCGAGCGCGGCGCGCGCCGCGGCGGTGTGCTCGGGCATGACGTTGTAGGGATGCGTGCCCGACGCCTTCGCTCCCGCCAGCGCCAGCATCTTGGGCCCGAGCGCGGCGAGCACGCGGTCGCCTCGGGGCACCGTGGCGTCGATGGCGTCGAGGGCGTCGAGGTAGGCCTCGGTGCGCTCCAGCGGTTTGGCGTACAACCCCGCTCGGGTCCTGTCGATCAGGGGAGCGTGCGATACGCCGATGCCGAGCAGGACGCGCCGGCCGTACTGACCCACCAGGCGTGTGTACTCGGACGCGGTGCGTTCGGGCTCGTGCATCCAGAGGTTCAGGATGCCCGAGGCGACCGTGATGTCGCTCGTGACCCGCAGGAGGTTCTCGAGCGACTCGAACAGGTTGCCCCCGATGTCGGGGATCCACAGCGCGGTGTAGCCGAGCGCCTCGAGCTCGGCGGCTGCCTCGGCCGACGACCCGGGGTCGCCGAATCGCAACGCACCGCTCCACACTCCGACACCGCGCAGTTCGTAGGTCATCGCCCGAGTATGGCCGACGGGCGGGTCCGACCGATCGCCGATCAACCGGCCGGCAGGTAGCGCCGCCGTACCGCGTCGACGGTGGACCGAGGGAGCGAACCGCCGTCGAGGACGTCCTCGAGGGTCATCGCCGCGAACGCCCCGAGCGGCCGCCGGTAGCGTTCCGATGATGAGCTCCGTACCGGGTCCACTCGCGCTCGTCGGGAGCGGTGAGTTCCTGCCCCAGATGGTCGACGTCGACCGTGTTCTCCTCGCCGGTCGGGCGCCTCGGGCCGCGTTCCTCGCCACCGCCGCCGGCCAGGAGGGCGACGCGTCGATCGATCGGTGGCTGTCGCTGGGTGCGGCGCACTACGCCTCGATGGGCGTCGAGCCCGTGCCGGTCCGCGTGGTCGACCGGACCGATGCCGACGACCCGGCGTTCGCGGCCCTGGTGCGCGACGTCGGCCTGATCTACCTGTCGGGCGGGAACCCCGGCTACCTGGCCGACACGTTGCGCGGTACCGCCGTGTGGGCGGCCATCGTCGAGGCCTGGCGCGCCGGCACGGCGCTCGCCGGTTGCAGCGCCGGCGCCATGGCGCTCACGGTCGAGGCGCCCAGGGTGCGCGCCGGTGCGATGGTGCGGCTGCCCGGACTCGGCCTCGTCACGAACCTTTCCGTCATTCCGCACTTCGACCGCATGGCGTCGTGGGACCCGACGGTGGTCGACCGAGCCACCGCGCCACGCGACGACGGCGCCACCGTCGTTGGCATCGACGAGGACACGGCCCTGGTCGGCGGCCCGGATGACTGGACGGTGATGGGCCGCCAACTCGTCACCGTATTCGGATCGGGCGGCGCCACGAGCCACCGGCCGGGCGACCGCCTCACCTTCGCCCGGTAGGTCGCCGTCGCGCTTGTCGGGAGCTGGATCCACCGCTGAAGTGGCTGCGACTCCCGAGGTCGAGGGTCGCACCACGACCCGGCGTGATACGACCGGGTATGCGATCGGACGACGATATGTCGCCCACCAGCCTGCGTCACGGGCCGCTGGCGGCGGTGGGCACGGTGTACGAGACCAGCGAGGGCCGGCGGTGCGTGGTCACGTTCGCCAACCGGGGCACCGAGGCGCTGTCGCCCGTGCGCAACGATCGGGGCGACCTGTGGGTCGGCTACCTGCTCGCCGACGATCGGGAACCGGAGCGCTTCGATGACTGGCAACGGGCCTGGGTCGCCCCGGAGCTCCTGCGGCCCGTCGGGCGATTCGACCGCTGAGTTCGGCGCCCTCGGTCCGTCGTAGGGTCGAGTCCCTACGGAGGAGCGGTCGATGCGTGTCGTGGTGTACGAGTTCATGAGCCTGGACGGTGTGGTGCAGGCTCCCGGTGGCCCCGAGGAGGACACCGACGGCGGCTTCGTCCACGGCGGCTGGTCGCACCCCTACTTCGATGTCGAGGTCATGGGCCCGATCATCGGCGACAGCATGGAGGGGCTCGAGGCCCTGCTGTTCGGCCGCCGGACGTGGCAGACGATGGCGGGGGCCTGGCCCGAGCGGGCCGGCGACCCATACGCCGACCAGATGAACGCGGCGCGCAAGTACGTCGCCTCTCGCACGCTGATGCCCGCCGACCTGACGTGGAACACGTCCTTGCTGTCGCCGACCGACGCGGTGGCCGACGTCGCCGCCTTGCGGGCCCGACCGGGCGGCAACCTCGTCGTGTGGGGCAGCCCCAGCCTGGTGCGGGCGCTGCTCGCCGCCGCGCAGGTAGACGAGCTGAACCTCATGATCGAGCCGATCCTCCTCGGTGGTGGCAAGGGCATCTTCCCGACCGACGGCTCGGCCCGGCCGCTCGAACTGGTCGGCTGCGTCACGGCCGGCACCGGCGTCCTCGTCGCCACCTACCGCGCCGCGTCGTAGCGGGTCGGTCGCGTTCGCCCCCGTCGGCCGTCGGCGGTAGCGTCGGCGGCTGGGGGTGGTTCGGCGTGGCCGTGCTCGAACGTGATGGGGTCCGCATCCACTACGACGTTGCCGGCCACGGCCCGGCGGTCCTGGTGACGCACGGCTTCACGGCGTCGTCGCACATGTTCGCCGGCACGGCCGATGCGTTGGCGTCCGACCACACGGTGATCCGGTGGGACATCCGTGGTCACGCCGGCAGCGACGCCGGCGACGACCCGTCGATGTACACGACGGCGGCGTCGGTGGCCGACATGGACGCGCTGCTCGACGCGGTCGGTGCCGAGCGCGCGGTGTTGGCCGGGCACTCGCTCGGCGGCTACCTCACGCTCGAGTACTACCTGGCGCACCGCGAGCGGGTGCGAGCCCTCGTGCTCATCGGCACGGGCCCCGGCTATCGCAAGGACGACGCCCGCGCCGGGTGGAACCGGATGGCCGCCAAGATGGCGGACAACTTCGAGGCCAAGGGCCTGGCGGCGCTGGGCCGGAGCGCAGAGGTGAAGGCATCGGTCCATCGTGACGCCCGGGGGCTGGTGCTGGCCGCCCGCGGCATCCTCACCCAGTACGACGGCCACGTGATGGACGCGCTGCCGACCATCGACGTGCCGACGCTCGTGATCGTGGGCGAGCGCGACGAGATGTTCCTCGGGTCCGCCGCCTACTTCGGTCAGAAGGTGCCGGGCTGCGAGGTCGAGATCATCTCGGACGCCGGCCACGCCCCCAATCTCGACCAACCCGAGCTGTTCCACGCGCACCTGCAGGCGTTCCTCGCCCGCATCGAGCAGGAGGATCACCGATGACCGCCGATCGCTACGGCGACGTGAGCGTCGCGTTCGCCGACGACTTCGTCACCACCGTCACCATCCACCGGCCGCCGGACAACTACTTCGACCAGGCGCTCATCGCCTCGATCGCCGACGCCTACGAAGCCCTCGACGCCGACCCCCGCTGCCGTGCCATCGTGCTGGCCGCCGAGGGCAAGCACTTCTGTGCCGGCGCCAACTTCGCCCGCCGCGAGGAGACCCCGGCGACCGGGCGCCACCTGTACGACGAAGCCGTGCGCCTGTTCGGCACCTCGACGCCGGTGGTGGCCGCCCTGCAGGGTGCGGCCATCGGCGGCGGGCTCGGGCTGGCCATGTCGGCAGACTTCCGCGTCGGCACGCCCGACACCCGCATGGCCGCCAACTTCGCCCGGCTCGGCTTCCACCAGGGCTTCGGGTTGTCGGCCACCCTGCCGCTCGTGATCGGGCACCAGAAGGCGCTGGAGGTGCTGTACACCGGGCGCCGTCTGCCGGGCGAGGAGTGCGCGGCCATCGGTCTGCTCGACCGCCTCGTGGCGCCGGCCGACCTGGCCGCCACGGCGCACGCGTTCGCCGCCGAGGTCGCCCTGTCGGCGCCGCTGGCGGTGGCCAGCATCCGCCAGACGATGCGGGGCCATCTCGCCCAGGCCGTGCGCGAGGCCACGGATCGCGAGGGTGCCGAGCAGGACCGGCTGCGCAAGACGTCCGACTTCGCCGAGGGCATCCGGGCCACGGCCGAGCGCCGTCCGCCGCGCTTCGAAGGGAAGTGAGTCGATGAGCGACGCCCGCACCCCCACCGCCGACGAGGTGCGCGAGGAGGTCCGTGCCTGGCTCGAGGCGAACTGGGACCCGGAGCTGCCGCTGGCCGAGTGGCGCGCCACGCTGGCCGACTCCGGCTGGGCGTGCCCGTCGTGGCCGAAGCGGTGGCACGGGCGCGGCCTGCCCGTGGCCTACGACTCGATCGTGTCCGACGCCATCCACGACGCCGGCGCCGTAGGCCCGGCGGTGGGCGGCGGCATGGGTCTGGCCGCGCCGACGATCCTGGCCGTCGGCAACGACGAGGTGAAGCAGCGGTTCCTGCGGCGCATCATCACCGGCGAGGACACGTGGTGCCAGCTGTTCAGCGAACCCACCAACGGTTCCGATCTCGCCGGCCTCATGACGCATGCCGTGCGCGACGGCGACGAGTGGATCGTCAACGGGCAGAAGGTGTGGAACACCAGCGCCCACCACGCCGACTACGGGATGCTGCTCGCCCGCACCGATTGGGACGTGCCCAAGCACAAGGGCATCACCTACCTGGTGCTGCCCATGCACCAGCCCGGTGTCGAGGTGCGACCGTTGAAGCAGTCGAACGGCCACGCCTCGTTCAACGAGGTGTTCATGAGCGACGCTCGCATCCCGGCGTCGTGGGTCGTCGGCGACATCGGTGAGGGCTGGCGCTCCGCGTTGGCCACGCTGGCCCACGAGCGGCGCTTCGGTGCGCTGGCCCGCCCGCGCTTCGGAGGCCAGGGCCGGTGCGTGCGCGAGGCCCGTGCCGAGGCCGAGGACTACTACAAGGTCTACTCGTGGTACCCGCAACGGGCCGGCCGCGTCGACCTGCTCATCGAGCACGCCCGTGCCCGCGGAGTGCAGGGCGACCCGCTGGTGCGTCAAGCCATCGCCGAGACGCTGAGCCTGTACCGCGCCAACCAGTGGATGGCCCAGCGAGCCGCGGCCGCCCGTCGGCTCGGGCGGGAGCCCGGTGCAGAGGGTTCGCTCGGCAAGCTCGGCACCTCGGTGGTGGCGCGCTCGGCGGCCAAGGCCCACTCGCTCATCGCCCAGGCCGAGGGCCTGCTCACCGGCACGGCGGGCGAGCTCGACGGGATCGTCGCCGAGGTGCTCATCTCGGTGCCGGCGCAGTCGATCGCCGGCGGCACCGACGAGATCCAGCACAACATCCTGGGTGAGCAGGTGCTCGGCCTGCCCAAGGAGCCCCAGGTCGACCGCGACGGCCCGTTCCGTGACGCCGTGCGGGCGGCGGGCGGCAGCGCCCGTTAGCGCGGCGATCCGCGGACATCCGGTACTGGCTGTCGATCGGGGCCTCCGCCGATCGTCTTCTCGGCGGGGAACCCGACGACAAGGAGAACACGATGGACACGTGGGCGCAGATCGAGAGTGGCCGGCGGGCGCTGAGCGACTACCTGGCGGGCCTGTCGGCGAGCGACTGGTCGCGCCCGTCGTTGTGCGCGGGGTGGACGGTGAAGGACGTCGCCGCCCACATGCTCGTCATCCCGACGATGAGCAAAGGCAAGGTGTTCCGGGCGTTCCTGGGCGCCGGCTTCGACCTGACGAAGATGAACGCGCGGTTCGTCCGGCGGCTCGCAGCCGACATGTCCGCCGCCGACATCGTCGCCGCCACCCGGGACTCCGCCGGCTCCCGCTCGATGCCGCCGGGCCTGAAGTTGCCGGGCGTGTTGACCGAACTGGTCGTGCACGCGTCGGACATCTCGGAGGGCGTCGGTACTCCGTTCGCACTTCCGGCCGAGTCGTACGTCGCGGCGCTCGACCACCTCAAGGGGGTCCAGCCGGTGTTCGGATCGAAGAAGCGCATCGAGGGGCTGAGCCTGCGAGCCACCGACGCGGCATGGTCGACCGGATCCGGGCCGGTCGTCGAGGGCCCCGCCCAGTACCTGCTGCTGGCCGTCGCCGGTCGGCCGGCGGGTCTCGACCGGTTGTCCGGCGACGGCCTGGCGACCCTGCGGGACCGTTCGCGCCCGCCGTCCTAGCGGACGCGGACCGCCGGCCTGCCCCGGTCAGGTGGCCAGGAACACGTGGAACCCGTCGAACGCCGTCGGTGCGTCGCCGTGGTAACCGCCCAGCACGCGCACGTGGGCGAAGCCGACGGCGTGGAGCAGGGTCACGATCTCGGCCGAGGTGTACACGTTGACGACGAGGTCGTGGGCCTCGTGCGCCACGAGGTCGTCGCCGCGCCACTGCCACGCCTGCATCTCGCGGGTGAGTGAGCGCTCGACCGGGTCGACCGCGGTGATGCGATGGCGCAGCGCGTAGCGGAAGCCGTCGGGCGCGAGCCGGCGGGCCTGTGCCGATGGCGGCGTGGTGTCGGCCGGCCGCGGCCGCCAGGCGCGCCAGCGGTCGCCGTCGAACTCGCCGACCTCGTAGTCGAGGGCGAGCGCGCCGCCCGGGCGCAGGTGGGCGCGCAGACGTCGCAGCCCCTCGGCATCGTCGGGGGCGCGGCCGCCCCCCCCCCAACACCCCCCCGTCACCCTTGCGCCGGAACGGCGGGGGGGGGGGGGGGGGGGGGGGGGGTGGAAGGACAAGGCGGGCGACCCGCCCGCC
>JANPGL010000158.1:0-2096 GCA_031423915.1 Actinomycetes bacterium
CGGCGACCCGTCGAAACCCGTGAACCGCGGCGCCGAAGCCAGGCGCCAGCGACGACAGCAGCACGAGGATGGCCCACGGGCTCACCACCAGCGCTGCTCCGGCTGCCCGGGTGCACGACGTCGGCCACCCAGGGACCACGCCCGTCCAACCGGACCACGCGTACGAACGCCGCCCGTGAGCGCGATACGAGCGCCGTAGTCGGGCAACGGCCGCACTGCACTGCGCCGGATCGCGGGCGGTCGGGCCGGCCCGGCTCGAGAGCGTTATCGCGCCGGAACCTATCGCGAGGCTGAGCTCGCCCCGGCCGGGTGCGTAGTAACCATCCACCGGGACTCGATTGGACCGAGTGGGGTTTAGTCAGGTCGCTCAGTGGGGCGTCCTACGAGGGTGCTCGTCGGTGACCATCCTTCGTGCGCGCAGCCGGTTCGCAATCACGTGCGGGCCCGACTGAGCGCACGTGTCAGACTCCCGATTCATGGAGGTGCCCGAGGTGCACTTTGCCGACGCGAAGGGCCTGAAGATCGCGTGGAGCCAGTTCGGTTCCGGACCGGATGTGCTGGCCATCCCGCCGTTCCTTTCCAACATCGAACTGGCGTGGGAGCACGAGTTCTACCGGCGTTTCCTCGAGTACATGGCCCAGCATGTGCGCGTGACGGTGTTCGACAAGCGCGGCATCGGTCTGTCCGACCGCTTCGCCGAGCCACCGACGCTGGAGCAGCGCATCGACGACATCGGGGCCGTGATGTACGCCGCCGGGGTCAAGCGTGCCGTCGTCTTCGGGGCGTCGGAGGGCGGGCTGATGAGCCAGCTGTTCGCCGCGCTCCATCCTGAACGGGTCGAGCGACTCGTGCTCCTCAACACCCATCCCGGCGCCAGCGGTCTGTTGGCGGCCCACCGCGCCCTTGACCCGACGATGTCCACCCTCACCGATTTCGCAACTCGCATGGAGGCGATCTTCGCCACCTGGGGCCACGACCCCCAGTACTTCGTCGACTACTTCTCGCCCAGCTACTCCGACAACGCCGCCTACGTCCGCTGGCACGGTCGGCTGCAGCGCCAGTCGGCCACCGCGGCCGACGTCCGGCGGCAGTCCACGAGCCTCCGCACGCTCGACGCTGCCGACCGCCTCCGCGACATCGTCGCCCCCACGCTGCTTCTGCACGCCACCCATGACCCAATCGTGCCCATCGGCGCAGCGCGGGGCCTGGTGGACAAGATCAGGGGCTCGAGGCTGGCGGAGTACGAAGGCGTCGACCACATCGGGGAGACCTCGCCGCAGTGGCTCGAGATCTTGACCACGTGGCTGGAGTTCGCCACCGGTGCACCGCTGGCGCGGCAAACCCAACGCCGCCTGGCTACGGTCCTTTTCACCGACATCGTCGATTCCACGGCCCGCACAGCGGCCGCCGGCGACGGAGCCTGGCGCCAGCTGCTCGACAGCCACGACCGGCTTGCCTGGGCGGCGGCCGACCGGCACAGCGGCACGATCGTGAAGAGCACCGGCGACGGACTGCTGGCCCGGTTCGACGCACCGTCCCAGGCCCTCGAGTGCGCCGCCGAGCTGCGCCGCGACCTCGCCACGATCGGTCTCGACATCCGCTGCGGCCTACACGCCGGCGAGATCGAACTGCGGGACAACGGCGACATCGCCGGCACCGCGGTCAACCTGGCCGCCCGTGTCGAGCAGGCGGCCGACGCCGGTCAGGTGATGGTCTCCTCGACCGTGCACGACGTGCTCCTGGGCAGCCGATACCGCTTCACCGACCGCGGTGACCACACACTCAAGGGCTTCGACGCACCCTGGCGCCTCTACACGCTCGTCGAATGAGTCCGGACGGCTGAGGCCAGCCGGCACGGCGGCCCCTTGGACAACTCCAACCAGCCACAGGTTCTCCGTCGCCCCACGCACAGCCCGCCGAGCGCGCACTCACCGCACGCCCGACCTCGTCCAGCTCGCCTACCAGCGCACCGAGATCATCGACGGGGCCGACACGCACCAGCGTAGGACCGAGCCTTCGGCGGCGCGAGACCCACCCACCCAGTGATCTGGCGACACGGCTCGAGCGGACCTGAACACCACGTGCGCGGGTCAGAC
>JANPGL010000159.1:0-4594 GCA_031423915.1 Actinomycetes bacterium
GTACGCCGCCGGCCGTCCGCCCCGTCGCGTGGCGCGGGGGTAGGCAGCGCACCGTCATTCCACTCGTGCGGGGGAAGGTGCGAGCGCCTCGACGAGAGCCGCGTGCCGGTCGTACTGATGGACCACCGCCGGGACGCTGCCGTCGGCATTGATCACCCGGCCGTGGTCGTCGAGCGCGGGGCACCGATGGAGGTCGACCGTGAAGACCTCGCCGGTCCCGTTCTCGATCATCGTCACCGGGTCGAGGCGCCCGTTGTAGAGCAGCCAGTTGTGCGCCGCCTGGTCGTGCGGCCCCATAGGGATGGTAACGCTGGCGATCTCGGTCGCCATGGTGGCGACGTACCGGGTCATCGAGGCCGCGTCGCCGAGCGTGACTCCCGAGCACGACACGCGGCTTGATGCGATGGAGTCCCACTCGGCGAAGTAGAGGTCGTGACCCCATGTGCGGTTGAAGCCCGGCCGGAAGAGCTCGTTGCCCGGCTTCTCGAGGAACACCCGCAGGCCCTGCGTGCCATCGACGAACGGATCCGCCTGGAACACGACATCGCGTATGTCGGCGATCATCGCACCGTCGAGCTCGTCGCCGTGCCGCTCGAGGTAGTCCCGATAGACCGAGTATCGGAGGCTCTGAAGGCCCTGGAGCTCGAACTCGAGGCTCTCCCACCACTGGCGGCGTCGACTCGACGGGGCGAGTCGGACGACGGCAGCGAACACCTGGGGGAAGTGGCGGCGAAGTCCCCTCGTCGTCTTGAAGGCCCGAAGCAGCCGCACGGCCACTCGCAGGCCCGCGGTCGTCGGACGCTCGACGACCACGACCTCGTCGGCGAGCGCCTGTAGCTCGGCCACGGTGGCCGGGTCGGTGTGGGCGACGAAGAGGACGGTCCTGCCCGCGAAGCCTGTGCGGCGCAGAGTGTCGGCGAATGGGCGCACGTGTTCGGCCTGCATGCGCCAGATAGCTCCCATGACGGCGTATCGGTCACTGCTCAACGGTGCCTCCTTTGGCATTGCCGACTCGAACGCCGCTGTGGGCCGCTGCTCCGCCGAGGATGCGACGGACCGATGCTCCGACCGGAGCCAGACCGTCCGCCGCGTGCCTCGCGGCGAATCGCCGGTACTGCGAGTCGCGGAGTGCCAACGGCCGCCGGCGACGCGGGGAATGGGTGATACGCACGAGGTCTGCGAGCTCGTCGACGACACGGTCGATGCGGGCGGCAGGTGCGAACCAGCGGTCGTAGGCGTCGATGGCCCGGGCGGCGCGCTCCGGCCACTCGTCCATCCGAGCCGTCAACTCGTCTGCGAGACCGGCGGTTCGCCCCTCTGGCCACCGGAGCGCGAACGACCACCAGTCGGGGCCCGAGGGTGGCACCCACTCGTCGGCGATGATGACGGGCACCCGGCCGGCGGCGAGCACCTCGTAGAGGCGGAACGACGACGTGCCGTGCCCTCGGGGGCACAGGACGAAGTGTGATCTCAGCGTCGTGCCGACGAATCGCTCGCGGCGGGCGGCGGCGTCGGAGGCCGTGCCGTCGTTGAAGGCGGCGCCGGTCGACTGGACGACCGCATCTGGGTGGCGGAGTGCGAACAGCTGTGCACGGCAGGGGTGCGTCACGGCACCGACGAGGCTGAAGAGCAGGTCCGGCATCTCGAGCCGGCGCGCGACGAAGTCGGATTCGTCGCCCTTGTAGTAGGGGACCGCGCGATGACGCCGATGGTCGAATCGGCTGGCGGGCAGGGAGACGAACAGCCCGGGAAGCGGCGACCAGGGGCGGTCGCGCTGGTCGTACACATAGCACCGATCTCGATGCGAGCGAACCAGTGGGTGCCGCGCGATCACGCGTCCAAGCGGGTCACCCTGCAGCATGTGGGGCTGCGTGAACAACAACACGTCGGCTGCATGGGGGTCGTCGACGAAGCGGTGACGTGAGCTGGTGGCTGCCTGGGTCCGCCAGTCCCGAGCCGAGAGATCTCGCACATGGTCGCCAGTCTCCGCGAGGTGGACCTTCATGCGCGCACACGCTGCAGCGGCTCGCTCGACATGGCGATGTCGGGTGCGACGGTGAGAAGGGGCCGAACGAACCGAGCGACCTCGGCGATCGAGTCGGACGCCGCGGAGCGCCACGCCTCTAGACCGTCGTCGAGCAGCGCTGTAGGTCGTGCGAGCAAGGTCCGCAGCGCGTCGCGTTCGGCCGCGACACCTGTCTCCACGATCACCGTAGCTGCGCCCGAGGCGTACTCGCGGCTGCCCCGAGGGTGGTTGGTGAGTAGCACCGAACCTGCCGCTCGGCACTCGCACACGATGCCACTCACCGCCGCCCATCCATGAGCGACTGCCTGTGGGTCGTAGAGGCGCATCACCAACCAGGCACGTTCGAAGGAGACTGTGAGGTCCGCCTGATCGAGGAGACCCACCTTTCGGACCCGCTCGGGTCCGAGCACGGAGGCGAGTTGGTCGACGAGGTGTGTGGTGCCCGCCTCGACGAAGCCGACCTCGATGGACCAATTCACGAGATCGTCGACGACGGCGAGGAGATGCTCGAGTACCTCATGCCCCACGGGCCCAGGAAGGAACAGTTGTGGGCTGGCCGCTTTCGTTCCGGGGGTGGCTGATGGCGCGACCGCGTATCGAAGCACGCGCACCGCTCGCTCTGGCGACCACCGGTCGTTGAGAGCGGTCGCGCCGGTCTGGCTCAGCGCGAACACACCCGTGGCTCGCTGTAGAACGAAGCGTTCCACGTAGTCGCCAGCCCGATGCAGGAGCCGCCAAGCGATGTGCCGCAGACGCCGACCACGTAAGAACGAGAATCCGACCGGATTCCCGGTGAGTGCCGGGGCGTCGTGCACCGTCAGATAGACGCGTGTCCGTCCGCTCCGGACAACGAGCGCAGCGAGGTAGAGCGCCGTGAGCGCGTTGCCGGAGACCTCCACCCATACGACGTCGACGCCCGACCGGAGCTCGCGTCGAAGTCCGCGCCAGCTACGAGCGAGCACCCGCAAACTTCCCGGCAATCGCTCGTCGGGTGCGGGATTGAGCCACCACACGTCTGCGCTCGCTTCGAGGGCGCAGCCGAACCGGTTGGCGTAACGGGCGACGCCGCTCCTCGCCTCACCGTGCGGCGCCACATAGCAGACTCGAGTCGTTGGGGCGTTCTTCCCGTGCTTGAGCTCCTCCCCGGGCGTCAATACCATCGTGGTCCAGTCTCGATCGCGTAGCTCTGGTTTGCGTCTCGGCGACCCACCGGCTTGGCAGGCACGCCACCCACCACTGTCCACGGCTCCACGTCGCGGTTGACGACCGAGCCTGCCGCGACCACCGCACCCTCTCCGATCGTCACGCCCCGCGTCACCACGGCGCGGCTGGCGATCCACACCCTGTCGCCGAGCTTGATCGGGCCGAGCCGGCCCTCGAACCCAGGAGACTGGATGTCGTGGTCGGCGGTGATCAGCAGTGAGTGTCCTGCGATGACGACGTTGCGCCCGAGGGTGATACCGCCGCGTGCGTCGATCTGGCAATGGCGACCAACGTGACAGTTGCCTTCGATGCGCAAGTGCCAGGGCTCGATGAATTCGGAGCCGCCGAAGAGAAACACGTTTGGGCCGAGGTCGGCCCCCATGGTGCGGAGTAGTCCGACGCGGAGGTCGTTCGCAGGGACGTGCGTGAGGACACGGTTGAAGCCGAGCATCGCCAGCTCCTTGCGAGTCGGAAGACCTAGCTTGCCCACGGGTCCTCCTGCCGGGCGCCACCAGGGACGTACGCGATCCGGTAGCACGGGCTCTCCCTCGACCGATAGCTGGCAACGGCGTAGCGGAGTGGGTTTCGATGTGCCCGCTCCCACGTTGCCAGGTAGGCGCTCCAGTCGAAGTCCCGAGAGTGGCCGCTGGTCGCGGCCTTGGCCTGCATCTGCTCCCGTGACCTGACCGTCGACAGATGGGCGATCGACTGCTTCTTGGCAATCCGCATATCGGCGGGATCCTTCCGCCGCCAACTGACAGTGAAGTTCTGTCCACCGTGGATCCGGGCGAGGTCGAGCCCCGTGCCACTTCGCACCGCGACAGGGCCTGGAAAGGCGGGCCACGTACGCCCGCGGGCGGTCGCACGTTCGAGGTAGGTGCTCCTGCCCAGTCGGGCGAAGAGCCACCGGGACGGATAGTGGAGGCCGTCGACGCCTGCATCGGCAGCACACTCGATGGCTGCCTTGAACGCGGCAGGATCGAGCAGGACTTCGTCAGCATCGAGTTGGATGACCCAGTCGGCCCCGTGGCCCGCGACCTCGAGCGCTGCCTGTCGTTGAATGGTTTCCACCTCGAGCAGATGGTCGTGGGCGATGTCGTGGTATCGCCCGGGCACGAGCCGAATCTTCTTCGCGTGGTCGATGCGCTCGAGGCGTTGGATGCACTCGGCGGTCTCGATCGGCCTTCCCGTCCACCCGACGCCCTGCTCGTCGTAGGACGCGATGATCGAATCGACCAGGTCGTAGTAGCTGAGAACGCTCGCCTCGATCCACGCCGGATCCGCGAGGAGGAGGTAGGCGTTGAGTCGAACGCTCACAGGTCGTCAGGCCCCCAGGACATGCGCGTTGCCCAGTGGCGACGGAGC
>JANPGL010000160.1:0-8818 GCA_031423915.1 Actinomycetes bacterium
GCTCGTGTGGTTCCTGTGCCAGCCGGCGGCGCGCGCCATCACCGGCGCGCTCGTGTCGATCGACAACGGCCTGTCGGCGGGGGTGGTCTGACGTGCCGTCGCCCGACCGCCGCCACGCGCCGCCGATCCCGCTCGACGACATCGACAAGAAGATCATCGACGAGCTGCAGGCCGACGGGCGCATCGCCTACGCCGACCTGGCCCCCAAGGTCGGCCTGTCCCCCGCGGCGACACGCCAGCGCGTCCAGCGACTGCTCGACAACGAGGTGGTCAACGTGGTCGGCGTCACCGACCCGCTGGCCCTCGGCTACCCGGTCATGGCCATGCTCGGCGTCCAGGTCGACGGCGACGTCGTCCGCATCGCCGACGAGGTGGCCGCCATCGAGGGCGTCATCTACGTGGTCCTGTCGTCGGGAAGCTTCGACCTGCTCGTAGAGGTGATCGCCGAGGACACCGGCGCTCTCCTCGGCACCATCAACGACCGGATGAAGACCATCGACGGCGTTCGCCGTGTGGAGAGCTTCCTCTACTTCGGCATCCACACCCATCGGTTCGGTTGGTCGCCGCGCTAGGGCACGAGCCCGTACCCACCGATGCTCACGGACACCACGACCATGGCGGATGCCGACGCCGCCGCGGCCAGGACGCGCACGGCCGGGCTCAGCCGACCGACGATCACGCCGCCTGCGATGACCAGCGGGAAGCACTCGTTGGCGTAGCGACCCACCCCCACGAGTCCGGTGACCGCCGGCAAACCCAGAGCGATGGCCGCCAGGACCTGCCACGACCGGGGCAACCGACGCCACGCGAGCACGAGCGTCAACGCGGCGACGGCGCCGAGGAGCCCGTGCACGGCGAGATGGTCGAACGTCGGCCCGGTGAACAGCCGATGGATGGCGCCCACGACCGTGTGCTCTTCCCACGCGCCCTTGGCCCACACGAACACGAACGGATCCCCCGTTCTGCGCCATGCCGCCACCATCCACACCGCCAACGACACCGTGGAGGGGCCGGCCACGGCGACCACCCGTCGCCAACGGTCGCCGGGCACCCGCTGCGTGAACGTGGCGACCGTGAGGACCGCGACGACGACGGCCCCGTTCGGGCGGACCATCGTCGCCACGGCGACGACGGCACCGCACCACCCCCACCGGCGCCGCTCGGCGAACTCGAAGGCCCACACCGACGCGGCCAGGTAGATCGACGAGGGGTACAGCATCGAGAAGACGCCCGCCATCGGGAACAGCGCCAGCACCCACACGGCCCGACCCGCCACCTCGGCCCCGAACCGACGCTCGGCGAGTCGCCACACGCCGACGAGCGCCACGAACAACAGCGCATGATCGACGACCACCATCAGGGCGGCAGCGGGAAGGTGCGCGGCATCGGCCGCGCGCAGCAACCCCGGCAGTACGGGGAAGAACGCCCACGGCGACTCGACGCCCGGCACCAGCGGGCCTCCGAACCCGCGGAGCCCGGCGCGTAGGTACCACTGCCCGTCCCACGCCACGAACCCCGCCTTGCCGACGCCACCTGGGTGCGAGGCCGCGCCGATCAGCAAGCCCGTCGCCGCGAGCGCACGCGAGACCATCCACGCAACGAGCACCGGACGCATCCAGTGGAGTGGAGCGGACGACTCGGTCGCCGTCATCGAGGTCGTCGACGTCGTCACACCACAGTTCTATGTCGGCAACCGCCCGGCGCGTGGAACCAACCGCGAAGCGGCCCGTACACTCCGCCCATGGGGGAGACGACGATCGAGCAGGTGCGGGCCGACGCGCGAGCGTGGGCGGAGGCGAACTGGGACCCGGCGATGACGGTCGGTGACTGGTGGCGGTTGCTGGCCGGCGCCGGCTACGCCTCGCCGATGCTGCCAGTCGAGCTGGGCGGCAAGGGGTACGCCCGCGACCTGGCCCTGGCGGCGAGCACCGGGTTGGCCGAGGTCCACGTCGTCGGGCCGCCCATGGGTCTCGGGCTCATGCTCGCTGCGCCCACCATCGCGGTCCACGGCGACGATGAGCAGAAGGCCACGCTCATCCCCCGCATCCTCGACGGTACCGACGCCTGGTGCCAGCTGTTCAGCGAGCCCGGCGCCGGCAGCGACCTGGCGGGCCTGCAGACCAAGGCGATCCGCGACGGCGACGAGTTCGTCATCACGGGCCAGAAGGTGTGGACCTCGGGCGGCCAGATCGCCGACAAGGGCATGCTGCTGGCCCGCACCGACGTCGACGCTCCCAAGCACAAGGGCATCACCTACTTCGCGTTCGACATGCACCAGCCCGGCGTCGAGGTTCGGCCGCTGCGCGAGATGACCGGCCGAGCCATGTTCAACGAGGTGTTCATCGACGAGGCACGCGTGAGCGTGGCCGACGTGATCGGCGGTCTGAACAACGGGTGGGCGGTCGCCAACACCACGCTCATGGTCGAGCGGGCCTCGATCGGTTCGGGCGGCGCGTCTGGCCTGGGCGTGGCGTTCCCCGGTTCCAAGGTCGGGCACCGGAGCCGTCCGGCGGGCGAGTTCGTGAAGGAGCGGTCGTCCACCTCCGCGGGTGCGTTCGGTCCCTCCACGGTGCGGCGCTTCATCGAGTTGGCCGACAAGCAGGGCCGGCTCGGGGACCCACTCGTCCGCCAAGGCATCGCCGAGCTCCACACCCTCACGACGCTGAACCAGTGGAACGTCCGCCGCGCCCGCAGCGGGCAGGGTCGCACGGGTGTGGAGGGCAACCTGGCCAAGCTCCTGCTCACCCAGACGCTGCGCCTCGCCCGCCAGGTCGGCAACGACATCGTCGGCGCCGAGGGCATGCTGTGGGGCCCCGAAGCGCTCTCGGGCGGCACCGTGCAGGAGCTCACCGTCTTCTCGCCCGGTCCGGCCATCTACGGCGGCACCGACCAGGTGCAGCGCAACATCACCTCCGAGCGGGGCCTCGGCCTGCCCAAGGAGCCGGGCGACCAGCGCGACACCCCGTTCCGGGACCTGGCGAAGAACGGTTGAACGGTCGCCGGGTGCGCCCGACGACCGCCCGTTGAAACCAACTGCGCGATCAATTGCTAGCTTTCGCCCCCATGTCACCGTTCGTCGTTCTGGCTCTGCTGGGGTTGGGCCAGGGGGCGATGTACGCGGCGATGGCCGTGGGCCTCGTCGTCACCTACCGCGGTACGGGCGTCGTCAACCTGGCCTACGCCACGATGGCCGCGTTCCCCGCCATGGCGTACCACCTGCTCGTGACCGAGGGGAAGCTGGCCTTCCCGTGGATCGTGGTGCCCGCCGAGATCGACCTCGGCGGCAAGGTGTCGCCGCCGTTGGCCTTCCTGCTGGCCGTCCTCGTGGGCTTGCTCCTCGGCCTGCTCGCCCACCTCATCGTGTTCCGGCCCTTGCGCGACGCCACCCCGCTCACCCGGCTCGTGGCCTCGATCGGTCTCACCGTCGTGATCCAGTCGATCGCGGTCTACCGCTTCGGGCCCAGCGTCCGTCGCCCCCGGCCGATCCTCCCGGACGACACGGTCAAGGTGTTCGGCAAGGGCGTCCCGATCGACCGTCCGCTCCTGTGCCTGGCCGTGATCATCCTCACGTTCGCGGTCTGGCTCCTGCTGGCCCGCACCCGGTTCGGACTGTCGACGCGGGCGGCGGCCGAGAGCGAGAAGGGTGCCGTGCTCCTCGGGTACTCGCCCGACCGGTTGGCCTTGGCCAACACCGTGCTGGCCGCGCTCATCGGCGCCGTGGCGGGCATCCTCCTCGCCCCCATCGCGGCGGCCGGGCCGTACAGCTACTCGTTCTTCGTCGTCCCAGCGCTCGCCGCCGCGCTGGCCGGCCGGCTGAAGTACCTCGGCGCCACGGTGGCGGTCGGCATCGCACTCGGCAGCTTCCAGGCCATGGTCGTGCGGATGAAGGACTTCAGCTGGATCCCCGAGATGCTCAAGAGCGGCTTCGACGAGGGGGTCCCGTTCCTGCTGATCGTGGTGGTGCTCAGCCTCATCGGGCGCAGCCTGCCGACCCGCGGCACGCTCACCGAGCCCCGCCAGATCCTCACGCCGGCCGTCCATCGGGTGGGCCTCAGCGTGGCCGTCGGCGCCCCGATCGCCGGCGCGCTCCTGCTGCTCGGCGATCGCACCATCCGCTTCCCGCTGATCATCAGCATGGTGGCTGCGGTGCTGATGCTCTCGCAGGTCGTGCTCACCGGGTACCTGGGGCAGATCTCGCTGGCCCAGCTCACGTTCCAGGGGGTGGCCGGCTTCATGGTGGCGAAGCTGACCACCGAGATGGGGTGGGGCATCCCGTGGGCGCCGATCGTTGCGCTGGCCGTGACCACGGTGGCGGGCATGCTGGTCAGCTGGCCGGCCACCCGCATCCGCGGCGTGCAGCTCGCCATCGTCACGCTCGCCTTCGCCATCGCCGCACAGCAGCTCGTGTTCCGCAACGGCTGGTTCACCGGCCCGAGCGCGGTGGCCACGGTGGGCACGCCGAAGCTGTTCGGCATCGACTTCGGTGTCATCAGCGGCAGCGTGTTCCCGCGCCGCATCTTCGGCATGGTGGCCCTGGCGTTCACGACGCTGGCGGTGGTGCTCGTGGCCAACGTGCGGCGCTCGTCCACCGGGCGCCGGATGCTGGCGGTACGGGCCAACGAGCGCGCCGCCGCCGCCGCCGGCATCGACGTGGCCCGCACGAAGCTGCTCGGCGCCGGGTTCGCCTCCTTCCTCGCCGGCATGTCGGGTGTTCTGCTGGCCTACGCCAGCGTCGTCATCTCGCCCGCCGGGTACGAGAGCCGCTTCGCACTGTCGCTGCTCGCGCTCGGCTTCTTCGGCGGGATCGGCCGGATGGGGGGCGCGCTCATCGCCGGCGCGCTCGTGCCCGGCGGCATCGCGTGGGCCTTGATCGAGAAGGTGACCGGCAACTCGGCGGTGGAGCTCCAGTTCTTCCTGGCAGGCTTCGGCCTCCTCGTAGCCACGCGCTGGATGCCCGACGGCGTGGCTGGGCTGGCGGAGGCGTGGCGCGGCTGGCGCAAGCGGCGTGCCCCGGTACCATCGGCCGCATGATCCGTCGGGTCGGAGGCAACCTCGGTCTTCACCGCGGCGACGCACCGCCGGCGTCGGTCCAGCTCGAGCGCGACGGCTACGCGGTGCTGCGCGGTGTTTTCACGCCCGACGAGGTGGCGGCGTTGGTCGACGAGGTGGGGGCGGTGTTCGACGACCGCGCCGCCGACCCGCGGCCGCGACCCGACCGCGAGGAGTTCCGCTACGAGCTGCTCAACCGGTCGCCGCTCGGCCAGCGCGCCATCGCCCACCCGACGATCCTGGCCACGATCGAGCCGCTGCTCGGCGAGGACTGCCACGTGATCGCCAACACGGCGTGGCGCAACCCGCCGACGTTCGGCGGCGGCCCCTGGCACTGCGACGCCGGGCCGCACATCCCGCGCCCCGAGGGCGTGCCGTGGGACGACCGCATCCCCTACCCGGTGTTCGCCATCGGTGCCCACCTGTACCTGTGGGACTGCCCGGTGGAGTGCGGACCGACGGCCGTGGTTCCGGGCAGCCACCGCTCCGGCCGCCTGGCGCCGCGCGAGCGGATCCACGACCCGGAGCTGGACTACGAAGGACGCGGGCCCGAGCTGCTGGAGGCGAGCGCCGGCGACGTGGCGCTGTTCGTGTCGGACCTGTGGCACCGGGGCACGCCGGCGCTTCCGGGCGGCTTCGGGCGGTTCTTCGTGCAGTGCCACTACGGGCGGCGGGACATCGCTCAGCGCATCCGTACCACCGACCGCGTCAACCACCTCGACGCAGCCACCGTCGAACGGGCCACCGGCGAGCGCGAACGCACCTTGATCGGGCTCCACGGCGCCTACTTCTACGACGGCTGACGGTGCGCCGGTCGCGCTACGGTGACCCGCCATGACCAACGCCAAGCCCGCTGTGACCATCCCCGCCGGCGATCCGCCGACGACCCTCGTGTCCGAAGACCTCGTCGTCGGTGACGGCAACGAGGCCAAGGCCGGTAAGGCCGTGATGGTCCACTACGTCGGCGTGGCGTGGTCGACGCAACAGCAGTTCGACGCGTCGTGGGACCGCGGCGACACGTTCGACTTCCGCCTCGGGGCCGGTCAGGTCATCCAGGGCTGGGACGAGGGCGTGCAGGGCATGAAGGTCGGCGGGCGCCGTCGGCTCACCATCCCGCCCGACATGGGCTACGGCTCGCGAGGTGCCGGTGGCGCCATCAAGGGCGGCGAGACGCTCGTGTTCGTCGTCGACCTGCTGGGCGTCGACTAGCCGGGAATCGGCCCCGTCAGGTTGGCCCGCTGCGAGATCTCGAGGAACAGCCCGTCGGGGCCGCGCACGAACGAGATGCGGGCCGTGTCGCCCAGCGTTACCGGTGCCATCTCGTCGCCGAAGCCGAGGCCGACCACGCGGGCGTGCTCGGCGTCGACGTCGAACACCTGCACGGTCAGGTAGCGCCAGCCTCGCCCGGCGCGGGTCGTCATCGGCGCCAGTCCCGCCTCGGGCACGCAGCGCACGAGCGTGTCACCGACGCGGTAGCGACCGGGCTCGACCTCGGTGCCGCCGAGGGCATCGACCCAGAAGCGCCGGGCCCTCTCGGGGTCGGCGGTGGCGTTCACGATCTCGATGGTGTCGACGCCGTCGTGGCCGGGTGGCACCAGCTCGACGTCGGTGCCGTCGGGCGTGCGAAGGCGCGCCGGCGCCGACACCCGCGTCGAGGCGACGCGCAACAGCCGGTGGATCGTCGGGTGGTCGGGCAGCGGCTCGCGCGAATGGTTGACCTTCACCACGGAGCCATGGCAGCCGAAACGGTGCTGGCGGACGCCCGCGCCGATCTTCAGGAACTCCTCGTAGTCGAGGCCCACGTCGTCGCGCCAGAAGCGCTCGGACGCGTCCCAGTCGTCGGTCGAGGTCCCGATGTCGAGGTGCCGCTTGGCCAGGCGCATGGGCCATACAATGGAGCGTGCGGAACCAGCCTCCAAGACCGGTCTGGCGCTGGCGCTGGAGCTGACCGATCTGGACTGCCGCCTCGAGGCGCGACGGTACCGTCGTCTCCACCCCGGATCTTCGGAGTCCGAGGTCGAGGCGCACACGAAGATCGCCCACACGCTCGGCGGGTGAGCCGGGGCAGGCCCGGGTGTCGAGCAGTCGCACGGGGGTCACGGACACGACCGTCGCCGCGCCGGTCACCGCACCCTGGCGGTCGACGACGAGATCCACCGCCACATTCGACCAGGTGCACACCCGACGGCTCGCACCCGTGGCCGCCAGCACCAGGTTCGGCACCGTCTGCCCCGCCACGAAGTTCACGCTCGACGCCAACGGCCGCGGCTGATCGCACGGCCACACCGTCACGAACCCCGCCGCCGCCGGGTTCGTCACCGTCACGTTCAACGCGATCGCCTCCTCGGTGGGGCCGGCGGCGATCGTCGCCTCACCGGTCGGCAGGTTCGGCACCGCGTCCTCCTGCCCCTGGCGGGAGTCGAGCAGGCGGCGCGGCACCTCGGGCACGTAGCCGGCGCCCGGGCCGAACCAGCCCTGCACGTCGACCACCACGTCGGTGGCCACGTTCGACCAGGCGCACACCGCACCGCTGCCGACCGACGAGACAACCGCGCCCGCGACCGTCTGGCCCGCGGCCATGTTCAGGTTCGACGCCAACGGCCGCGGCTGATCGCACGGCCACAGGGTCAGGAAGCCAGCGGCCGCCGGGTTCGTCACCGTGACGTTCAACGCCACCGCGCTCGCATCGGCACCCACGCCGGCGCGGCCGACGACGGGCACCCTCAGCTCGGTGCCTGCGGCGAGGTTCGCCTCGGTGTCGAGCTCGCCGTTGCGGGTGTCGACCACCCGGGCCGGGACCAGCGGCTCGTACGACGACCCCGCCGGGAACCACCCCTGCACATCGACCACCAGGTTCACGTCGACGTTCGCGCCCAGGCAAACCGATCCGTCGGCGCCGACGCGGGCGATCACGGCGTTGGCCACCGTGCCGCCCGCCGGGGCGTTCACGTTCGACGCCAGCGGCCGGTCGGCACCGCATGGCCACACCGTCACGAAGCCGGCCAGCGCCGGATCGGTCACCGTCACGTTCAACGCCACGGCGACCGCGTCGGCGGGCACGCCCTGCCGGCCCGCCACCGGCAACCGCAGCACCTCACCCGCCCGGATCCGGGCCGACGGCGACGAGCCGGGCACCGTCGCGGCCGCGACCTCCCAGGCCGCGTCCGGCTGGCCGGTGGCCCGCACGTAGGTCAGGGTGGCGCCGTCGCCCGACAGCGCGACCGAGCCGGTCACGAACGCCGGCGGCACGGTGCTCGACCACGCCAGGACCTGCGTCGATACGTCAGTGGCCACGTCGATCACACCCAGGATCCGGCAGCACGACGTAGGCGCCCACTCGTAGCGGGCGCGGGTACCGTCCCCGTCGAGCAGCGGCGGGCTGGCGCCGAGTTGGGTGCGGAGCACACGGCGGGTTCCGTCGGCGCGGTCCACCGCCCAGGGCCGGACCGCGGCGGGCACGTCGACGGCGACGATCACCGAACCGTCGTCGCCGATGATCGGTACGACGTTCGAGAGCACGTCGACACGACGGGTGCGGCCCGTGACCCGGTCCCAGCGGTACACGGCGTCGCAGACCTCACCGAACGGATGGGTGTTCACTACGCACTTGTGCACGAGCACGTACCGGCCGTTGGCCGACGAGGCGAACGGGTGACCGGCGATGGCGTCGGGGACGTTCTGCCGTGCACCCGACGGCATGTCGAGCGCGTAGCCGAGGCCGAGCAGGTTCGGGTCGACGAGCACGGTGTGGCCGTCCTCGCTCAGGTGG
>JANPGL010000161.1:0-11873 GCA_031423915.1 Actinomycetes bacterium
CCTCGCGGCACAGCGCGGCCATGGTGTCGGTCGACAGGTCGGGCGTGACGAACGGTGCCATCAGCGCGGCCGCCTGCTCGGCGTAGCCAGCCGACGGCAGAGTGGGCAGGGTCGGCCACGACTGCGGCACGTAGAGCCCGCCGTCGGTGGCGAGCCCGGCGAGGAGGGCGTCCGCGAAACCGAGCTCGGGAGCCCGACCGCGGGTCGAGACGTAGCGCACGGTCAACCTCCGATGACGCGCAGGATGCCGCCGACGTCGCGTACCGAGTCGAGCCCGCTCAACTCGCGCAGCGTCGCCTGAACGTCGGCCTCGCGGGCCGGGTGCGTGATGAAGACCAGCCGGGCATCGTCGCCGAGGCCCTCCTGCTCCGCGGTGCGGATCGACACGCCGTGGGCGGCGAACACCCCGGTGACGGCGTGCAGCACACCGGGTCGGTCGGCCACGTCGAGACGAAGGCAGTACTCGGCCGAGGTCTCGTCGATCGGTCGGATGCGGGCGCGGGCGAACGTGCCGAGCGAGCCGTGCATGCCCCGCTTGAGGTTCACCGAGGCGTCGATGAGGTCGCCGAGCACCGCCGACGCCGTGGGCATCCCGCCGGCGCCACGCCCGAAGAACATGAGCGAGCCGACGGCGTCACCCTCCACGAACACGGCGTTGTAGCTGTCGCGCACCCCGGCCAGCGGGTGGGAGACCGGCACCATCGCCGGGTGGACGCGCACGGCCACCTCGTCGGTGACCTCGTCGTGCTCACAGATGGCGAGGAGCTTCACGACGTAGCCGAGGCGCCGCGCCGTGGCGATGTCGAACGCGGTGATGCCGCTGATGCCCTCGTGGTAGACGTCGCCGGCCACGACGCGACGGCCGAACGCGATGGACGCGATGATGGCGGCCTTGGCGCCGGCGTCGAAGCCCTCCACGTCGGCGGTGGGATCGCGCTCGGCGTACCCGAGCCGCTGGGCCTCGGCGAGGGCGACGCCGTAGTCGGCGCCCTCCTCGGTCATCTTCGTCAGGATGTAGTTCGTGGTGCCGTTGACGATGCCGAGCACGCGCCGGATCGGCTCGCCGAGCAGGCTCTCGCGCAGGGGCCGGATGAGCGGGATGCCACCCGCCACGGCGGCCTCGAACAGCAGGTCGAGCCCGGCCGCGTCGGCGGCGGCGAACAGCTCGCCGCCCACGTTGGCCAGCAGCTCCTTGTTGGCGGTGACCACGGGCTTGCCGTTGGCGAGCGCGGCGAGGATCAGCTCGCGCGCCGGCTCGATGCCGCCGATCACCTCGACCACCACGTCGACCTCGGGGTCGTCGACCACCCCGGCGACGTCGCGGGTGAGCACACCGTCGGCCAACGCCACGTCGCGCACCCGGGACACGTTGCGCACCGCCACCCGGGTCACCTGGAGGTCGATGCCGGTTCGGGCGGCGATCGCCGCCCGCTGCTGGGCCACCAGCTGGATCAGGGCGGCGCCCACGTTGCCGCACCCCAGCACCCCGACTCGTACCGTGTCTGTCACGGCCGACGAGGGTACCGGCGCCGCACCCGTTGCGGCATGGTCTTTGAGCCGGTCGCGTCGGTTCACGGTGCCGACAGGCGGCCTTCACCGGGCTGCAACCCGCCCGCCACACCCGCCTGGCAACCTGATGGGAGTAGGGCTCCCCCCCCTCAATGCGCACCGGTAGCAGCTGCCAGCCGCCGGTGATCGCCGGGCGGCCCGACCGAGTCCCCCCCCGGCTCGGTCGGGCCCTGCCCGGGGGTGCGATCTTCTGCTTCGCCTCAAGTACCCTAAGTACATCTAAAGAAACTGTTGGGTTCGTCTCAAGTCGAGCGGTCTGCCTGCCGACCCTCTGGGTGTCGTCACGTTTCGCCCAGGAGAGCCCAGCATGTCCCGTTCGTCCCACATCTTCGCCGCCGGTGCGGCCATCGTCGCCCTCGCCGCTGGCGCGTACGTGGGATGGCCCCGGCCGGCGCAGGCCTTTGCGCCGGCCGGGGCCGATGTCGGCACCACCCGCTCGCGGCCGGTCACCGAGGCGGAACCCGTCGCCGTGGCCGGTCCGGTGGTGCTGGAGACCCCGGTCTTCTTCGTCGTCGGGCACCGCCTCCAGGTCGAGCTGCCCGTGCGCACCGCCGCCCGCCGCGATCTCCTTCGCATCGAGGCCGATTTCCGGGCCGCCGACGGCGCCACGATCCGGGTGGTGCCCGTGGCCGCCCGCCTGACCGGCGGCGACTGGCGCACCGTGCCGTTCGCCCTCGACGTGCCCGACGGCGCCGCCAGCGTCGAGCTGCGCTGGTCCGCCACGGTCGGTCCGATCGAGGTGGGCGCCCCCGTCGTGGTGGCGGTGTCGTCGTCGGCGGCGCCCACCCCCGACGACCACTGAGCGCCGCCCCCGGCCTCACCTCGGGATCGCGACTACCCTCGGTCCCGATGGAAGATCGCGGCACCCTCGATCACGACCCCCGCCGGATGCTGTACTTCGAGCCCTTCGCCGAGCGCGCCCGGGCGCTGCTGGCCGCCGGCGATCCCGACGCCCTCACCGAGCTGGCCGGGCGGGCCCAGCGCAGGCTCGGCGACTCTCGCGACCCGTTCGTGCTCAACGTGCGTGACCGCGCCGATCGACTCGCCCGCTTCGTGAAAGCCCACGCCGCCGGTCGCGTCGCGGCCACCGACGACGGCGCCCTCGAGTTCGCCCTCGCCGCACTCGTGTACTTCCTGAGCCCCACCGATCAGATCCCCGACTCCCGCCCGGGCGGGCAGACCGACGATGCCGCCGTGCTCGCGTTCGCCGCTCGCGAGCTGCAGCCCTCGATCGACGCCGCGCTCGACGCCTGACGCGCCGGAACCTGGCCCGCCCTCCGTCACATGCGGGCGGGCGCGTCGAGTCCGAGCAGGTCCAGCGCCTGGGCGAGAACGCGCTGCGTGACGGCGCACAGGGCCAGCCGGCTGCGCCGGACGGGCTCCGGCACCCCGGCCTTCAGCACGGGGCACGCCTCGTAGAACGACGTGAACGTCTGGGCCAGATCGAACAGGTAGGTGCACAGCCGGTGCGGGCCCAGCTTGTCGATCGCGTCGTGGACCGCGGCGTCGAACCCGACCAGCGCTTTGGCCAGCTCGCGCTCGGGCTGTTCGACGAGCGAGGGCACCACGCCGGCCAGATCGGTGGCGTCGTCGCCGGCGTCGCGCAGGATCTTGGAGATTCGGGCGTGGGCGTACTGGATGTACGGACCCGTGTTGCCCTCGAAGGCCAACATGCGTTCGAACGAGAACACGTAGTCCTTCATGCGGTCGTTCGACAGGTCGGCGTACTTCACGGCCCCTATGCCCACGGACCGGGCCACCGTCGCCCGCTCGTCGCCCGTGATCGAGGGGTTCGCTTCGGCGATCTTGGCCGCCGCCTGCTCGACCGCCTCGTCGAGCAGATCGGTGAGCTTCACGCTCTCCCCCGATCGCGTCCGGTACATCTTGCGGTCCTCGCCGAGGACGCTGCCGAACGGCACGTGCACGGCCCGCGCTGGCGGAACCAGCCAGCCCGCCAGCTCGCAGGTCTTCCACACCATGGCCAGGTGCTGGGCCTGCGGGGACCCGACCACGTAGACGAGCCACGTGGCGTGCAGGCGATCGACGCGGTCGCGCACACACGCCAGGTCGGTGGCGGCGTAACCGAACCCACCGTTGCGGTTCTTCACGATGAGGGGTTGGGGCTGGCCGTCGCGGCCCGTGAAGCCGGGAGGGAACACGCACATCGCCCCGTCGTCCTCCACCAGGAGCCCGGCGGCCGCCAGGTCGTCGACGACGACGGGCAGCATGTCGTTGTAGGCGCTCTCGCCACGCGTGTCCTCGGGCCGCAACAACACCCCGAGGCGGTCGTACACCTGCTGGAAGTAGGCGTCGGACTGGTCGACGAGCACGTGCCACAGGCGCCGCGTCTCGGGGTCGCCCGCCTGGAGCAGCACGACCCGCTCACGAGCGCGCTCCTTGAACGGCTCGTTGCCGTCGAACGAGAGCTTCGCCTGCCGGTAGAACGCCGTGAGGTCGCCGGTCGAGAGCTCCTCGGCGGCCGAGTCCTCGCCGATGTCGATCAGGTGCTCGATGAGCATGCCGAACTGCAGGCCCCAGTCGCCCACGTGGTTCTCCCGGATCACCGTGTGCCCGACATAGGTGAGCAACCGCACGAGCGCGTCGCCGATGATCGTCGTACGCAGGTGCCCGACGTGCATCTCCTTGGCCGTGTTGGGGGCCGAGTAGTCGACCACGACGCGCTCGGGCGACGGGGCCAGTCGGACGCCGAGGCGGTCGTCGATCGCCAGGAGGTGCACCTGCGCGGCCAGGAACTCGTCGCTCAACGTCACGTTGACGAAGCCGGGACCGGCGATCTCGGTGGCGGCGCACACGCCGGACGTGTCGACGGTTTCGAGGATCTGCTGGGCCACCTCGCGCGGGTTGCGGCCCAGTCGCTTGGCCAGCGGCAACACGCCGTTGACCTGGTAGTCGGCGCGGTCGGACGGTCGGACCACGGGGTCGGCACCGGGCTCGAGGGCGTCGAACGCGGGTTGGAAGAGATCGGTGAGTGCGAGCGCAGGATCGGCCATAGGGGGTCCCCGATTGTCGCGCACCACTCGTGACCCGCCCCACCGGAACTTTGGCGGCGGGCGGCCGGTCGTCCACCATGAGCCGGTGACCGATCCCGCCACCGCACCCGGCCTCGACGACGCCGCCCGCCTGGGGGTGGAGCTCGACGGCGACGGCCGCCGCGGACGCTTCCACGTGGCGGCCCGGTGGTGCACACCGTTCGGGTTCCTCTACGGGGGTAGCGGCATCGCCGTGTGCTCGGCGATCGCCGAGGCCGTGACCGGGCGGCCACTCGTCTGGGTCACCACCCAGTTCGTCGGCAACGCCCTGCCCGGGCAGGTGCTCGACGTCGACGTCGACGTGACGGTGGCGGCGCGGGCGACGAGCCAGACGCTGGTGCGCATCACCTGCGGCGACCGACTCGTGATGCTGGCGACCACGGCGCACACCGACCGGACGCCGGGCGCGGAGGCCGTGTGGGAGTCGATGCCTGACGTACCCGGGCCCGACGACTGCGTGCCGTTCGAGTTCCCGCATCCGTCGCCCGCGGAGGGGTCGTTCACCGACCACCTCGAGCGGCGCGTACCGGACGGCTGGCTCGAACGGCCGGAGGCGGTGCCGTTGTGGGTCCGGTGCGCCAGCCTGCCGGTCGGCTCGGCGGCGTCGCAGGCGTTCGTGGCCGACATCGTCCCGTTCGGGATCACGCACGCGCTCGGACTGGAGCCGGGGGCGACGAGCCTCGACAACACGATGCGCGTGCTCCGTGGCGAACCGGGCGACGGCGACTGGGTCCTGCTCGACATCCGGCCCGAGGGCCTGCGCCGCTCGATCGGACACGGCCGCGTGCTGCTGTGGCGCCGCGACGGCACGCTGCTGGGCGTGGCCAGCCAGAGCTGCATCATCCGCACCAGCCACCACGGCCGCACCGCCATCGTCTGACCGCCCGGGCCCGCGGGCGCGCTCAGCCGTACGCGGTGGCCTGGATTCGGTACAGCTCGGCATAGGTGCCGCCGCGGGCGAGCAACTCGTCGTGGGTGCCCATCTCGGCGACCCGGGCGCCGTCCATCACCATGATGAGGTCGGCCATGCGCACGGTCGAGAAGCGGTGCGATACGAGGACGGTGACGCGACCCTCCGCCGCACCCTCGTGAGCCGCCGAGGCGTAGCGCTCGAACAGGGCGTGCTCGGTCTCGGCATCGAGCGCGGACGTCGGCTCGTCGAGCACGAGCACCAGCGGCGTCTCGCGCATGAAGCCCCGGGCGAGCGCCAACTTCTGCCACTGGCCGTGCGACACGTCGACGCCAGCCTCCCACGTGGGACCGAGCTGGGTGTCGAGGCCGTGCGGCAGGCCGGCCACCACGTCGCCGGCCCCGGCGCGGCCGATGGCGGCGCCCACGGCGACGGGCTCGCCGATGCGGGCCACGTCGCCCAGGCCCACCGTCTCCTGGGCGTGCAGCTCGAAGCGGGCGAAGTCCTGGAAGGCCCCGGCGAAACGGGAGCGCCACGCCTCCACCCCGAACGAGGCCAGGTCGGCACCGTCGACCAGGATGCGACCCGACGTCGGCGCGTAGAGCCGGCACAAGAGCTTGACGAGCGTGGTCTTGCCGGCCCCGTTCTCGCCCACCACGGCCACCACGGCACCGGCCGGCAGGCGCACGCTCACGTCGTCGAGCACGACGCGGTCGGTGCCGGGGTAGCGGAACGAGACATGGTCGAAGACGATCCCGTCGACGAGGCGGGCGGGGACCACGCCGTCGTGACGGCTGTCGGCGGCGGCCGCGTAGTCCTCGAGCCACGCCAGCCGGCGCGACGAGTCGAGCCAGATCCCGCGCAGGAAGCCGAGCTCGCCCACCGCCGCACCCACGTACTGCGACAGCCGGCTGCCGGCCGCCAGCACGAGCAACACCGACCCGGCCGACGCCCCGAGGCCCGACGCCACGAACACGACGGCGCCCACGTAGGCCAGCCCGAACACCGACCAGGCCAGCGCATGCCACCCGGCCGTCGCCCATCTCGCCGCGGCGATCGGTTCGTAGGCCCGATCCAGCGAGGCCCGCCGTCGGTCGACCAGGGCGCGGCCGATGCCCGCGACGCGGACCTCCTTGCCCGGCGACGCGGTGGTGCCGAGCACGAAGACGTGGCGGGCCAGGCGGATGTCGGGGGCGGCGGCCTCCTCCACCGCCCGCTCGACGCCCGGGCGCCACGTGGCGGTGACGACGGTCGGCACGGCGGCGAGCGCCAGCAACACCAGCGCCGGGTGGATCGAGCCGAGCAGCACCAGCGTCACGGCCAGGCGCACGATCCAGCCGAGCGTGGAGAACAGCGACATGAAGAGGTGGTCGAGCGCGAACACCTGGTCGCGCAGCACCGACAGCCGGTCGAGGTGCTCGGGCCGTTCCTGATGCTCGATGGTGGCCACCGACGCCTGGAGACGGGCCACGTGCGACTCGAGCGCGATGCCCACGCGGTCACGGAAGCGGCGCTGGACGCGGTCGAACACGACGCGCAGGTACCACGTGGCCGTGGCCGACACGCCGAGCCCGAGCGCGGCCACCACCACGGCGGTGCGGTGCTGCCGCTGCACCCCGTCGGCCAGGAGCTTGAGCCACAGGGCCAGCAGCGCGTCGGGCAGCGCGGTGAACAGCATCATGGCGAACGACGCCGACAGCAGCCGAGGTTCGGCCCGGTAGCCCAGCTTCAGGGTGCGCCACAGCGACGGCAACGCGGCCGGAAGGTCGTCAGGCGAGCGAGTCATGGGCCACCTCCCGCCCGTCGTCGTCGAGCTCGGCGAAGCGAGACGCCTGCAGCTCGAACATCGTGCGGTACCGACCGCCGAGCGCCATCAACTCGTCGTGTGAGCCGAGCTCCACGACGCGGCCACGCTCGACGACCGCGATGCGGTCCACGAGACGCACGGTCGAGAAGCGGTGGGACACGAGGATCGTCGTGCAGTGGCGCGTGGCGGCCAGGATGCGTTCGAAGATCTCCGACTCGCCGCGCACGTCGAGCTGCGCCGTGGGCTCGTCGAGCAGCACCACTCGGGCACCGGTGCGCACGGCGCACAGCGCCCGGGCCAGAGCGACGCGCTGCCACTGCCCGCCCGACAGCTCGGTCCCCCCTCGGTAGCCCCGGGCGAGGACGGTGTCGAGGTCGGCCAGGTGCGCCGCACCCGCGTCCGCCAGCGCGGCGCGCACGTCGCCGTCGCTGGCTCGACCGGCCGGGTCGACGTTGGCCCGCAGTGACAGCTCGTAGCGCACGAAGTCCTGGAACACGGCGGCCAGACGGGTGCGCCACTCGACGAGATCAAGGTGCCGCAGGTCGGTCCCGTCGACCTCGATGGCGCCGCCCTGAGGGTCGTACAGGCGGCACAGCAGCTTGGCCAACGTCGTCTTGCCGGCCCCGTTCACGCCGACGATGGCGAGCGACGAGCCGGCCGGTATGTCGAGGTCGACGCCGGCCAGCACGGGCGCCGCGCTCGACTCGTACCCGAAGGTGACGTCGCGCAGCCGGATCCCGCGCGCCGGCCGTTCGCCCACGGGGATGGTGCCCGGCGGCAGCGTGCCCGCCGAGCGCATGGCGTCGCCCAGGCGCAGCACCGCCGCCGCCGGTGCCGCCGCGCCGTCGAGCGCCCAGCTCAACCCGCCGAACGCGATGGTGCTGGTGCCGATGGCGGTCTGCAGGTAGACGACGACCCCGGCCAGGCTGAGCCGACCGCCGGCCACGGCGTCGGCCAGCGACCAGAAGACCACGAGGTTGGCGCCGGCCACCACGACGAGGGCACCGACCATCGACCGCTCTCGCAGCCGCGTCGCCTGCCACTGCAGCTCGTAGAGCCGGCGGCGGCGGGCCACGAAGCGGTCGACGACCCAGTCGGCCAGGCCGAACAGGCGCAGCTCCTTGGCCGCCGGTGGGTCGACCGCGAGCCGGAAGGCGTAGTCGGCGTGACGCTGCGCCGTGCGCACCTCGTCGGTGTTGCGGTCCTTCCACACGCCGCTCTCCCGCAACAGCACGTGCGTCGACGACCAGGCCGCCACGAGCACCACGGGCGCCCACCAGGCCCAGCGTGCGAGCACGGCGGCCGAGGCGACGCCCGCCACGAGCTCGACGAGGCCGCTGGCGATGAAGTCCATGGCGATGTGCAGCGGCGGGCCCGTGATGCCGAGGTCGAAGTCGCGGGCCATGGTCAGGTCGTTCGTCAGCTCGGGCCGTTCGAGGTGACCGATGCCCGGCGGGCCGACCGTCGCCTCCATCAGGCGGTCGTTGAGCCAGGCCGCGACGCGGTTCCCCAGGTTGGCGCCGACCGCCTGCTGGAGCGGGGTGAGCACCTGGTAGGCGACGAACACGATGCCGACGAGCACCAGCGGCGGCCCGAGCGGGTCGCCCGACGTGACGGCCGAGATCAGCCAGCCGGTGGCCACCGCCAGCAGAGCTGGCACCGCACCGCGCAGCGCGAGCAGCGCCCACCACGCGGCAGCGTGTGCGGGCGCGGCCCGGCGCAGGATCCCGAAGAACCGCCACTGGTTGCTCGTCCGCAGTCGTCGCAGCATGTGCCCTCCCCTCTTCCATCGTTGCCGATGGTCGGTTCCGACGGGTCCTCGATGGGCGATCGGGTGGGGATCTGGCCGAGGTGGTTGCCTTCGTCGCTCAGCTGTCGATCGTGAGGCCCGGATCACCCACCAGCAGCTTGTCGCTGTTGGCATCCTTGAACTTCCCGATGAACTTGGCCAGCTGGTCGGCCGGGATTCGCGTCATCGGGTCCTCGCCGCGGGCTAGCGCGTCCTTGATCGTCTGCTTGTTACCCCACAACGACAGCAGCGTCGGCAGCTCGGTAGCCGAGTTGGCGTTCGTCTGGCGCGCCCCGATCGAGGCGCGGAATCCCGCCGCCAGCCACGCGTCGTTGTGCAGGGCGCCGTAGCAGGCGGTCGAGTAGCAGAGCCGCAGTGTGCCGGCCGGCACGGCGGCGGCGATGTCCGCGGCGATGTCGGTGGCGAGCACGTCCTCGGTGCCCCCGCCGGCAGCGGCCAGCACGATCTGCGCGGACTTGAGACCGTGGACCATGAGCACGAGGTCGACTGCCTGCGTTCCCGGGGCCCCGGCGGCGTCGCGCAGCGCACCGACCAGCGCGTCGCGCGTGACCCCGGCGCCGTTCAGGTAGGTGACCGCGGCGTACTTGTCCTTGAGCAGCTGGTCGACGACGACGATGCCCGCGACGTCGATGAACTGGTACAACCACTTCAGGTTCTTGCGACCCGACAGCGTCGTCGCCGACGCCACCACCAGTCGTCTCGCGCTCGTGTCCATGGTGCCCCCCTCGTTGCCCTGGGACCCATGGTGTCACGGCCCAGGCGGGGTTCAGGTCAGATCAGAACACGTCGCAGCGCACGAGGTCGTCGTACGTCTCGCGCCGGACGACGAGACGCGCCTCGCCGTCGCGCACGAACACCACGGCGGGGCGCGTGACCTTGTTGTAGTTCGAGGCCATCGTGTAGCCGTAGGCGCCGGTGACGGGCGTGCACAGCACGTCGCCGACCGCCACGTCGGCCGGCAGCTGGGCGTCGTAGATGAGGATGTCGCCGCTCTCGCAGTGCTTGCCCACCAGGCGTACCGTCCGGGGGCGATCGGCGGCGACGCTGCGGGGTAGGAACGCCTCGTAGCCTGAGCCGTAGAGCACGGGCCGGGGGTTGTCGCTCATCCCGCCGTCGACCGAGAGGAACGTGCGGATCCCGTCGAGCGGCTTGACCGTCCCGACCGTGTAGAGCGTCACGCCCGCCGACGCCACGATCGACCGGCCGGGTTCCACCAGGACGCGCGCCGTCACCCCCTGCTCGCGACACGCCCGGGCCAACACACCACCCCACGCCGAAAGCGTCGGCGCCTCTTCCCCCTCCACATAGGCCACGCCGAGGCCACCGCCGAGCACCAGTTCGGGCAGACCGAGCGGCGCGGCGATCTCGGCCATTACCGCGGCGGCCTTGGCGAAGCTCTCGGCTGCGAACACGTTGGAGCCGATGTGGCAGTGCAGGCCGACGAGGCGCATCGACCCCGACGACGAGGCGCGCTCGATGGCCCGTGCCGCCAGCCCCGACGACACCGTGAAACCGAACTTCGAGTCGTCCTGCCCGGTGGCGATGAACTCGTGGGTGTGGGCGTGGACGCCGGGCGTGAGGCGCACGAGCACCTCCGGCGCAGATAGGCCCTCGGCATGGAGCGCGTCGAGCCGGTCCATCTCGTCGAAGCTGTCGACGACGATGCGGTGGACACCGGCCGTGATGGCCTGGCGCAGCTCGTCGGTCGACTTGTTGTTGCCGTGCAACACCACCCGGTCGGCCGGCACGCCCGCGGTCAGCACCACGTGGAGCTCACCGCCGGTGGCGACGTCGATCAGCAGGCCTTCCTCGTCGGCGAGCCGGGCCATGGCCACGCACAAGAACGCCTTGGAGGCGTAGGTGACGTTGCCGGCCCCGAACGCCTCGACGGCCTCCCGACACCGGTTGCGCAGGTGGGCCTCGTCGTACACGAACAGCGGGGTGCCGTAGGTGGCCGCCAGCTCGGTGAGGGCGACCCCGCCGATGGAGAGTGCCCCGTCGGGCTCGAGTACGGCGGTGTCGGGCAGGAGCTGGAGCGGGACGGGTCCGGCGGGCACCGGTGCAGGGTACGCGACCTGCCGTGTCCGGACCGGGCTGAACGGCCGGGACCAACCCGTTCGGATTTCGACGCCGATCACGCTAGAGTCAGCCCGCCCGCCCTCGTAGCTCAGGGGATAGAGCGTCGGCCTCCGGAGCCGGATGCGTAGGTTCGAATCCTACCGAGGGCGCCCAGGTATTTCGCCGCTGAGCAGGCCAAACACCGTGATCGGCGATCGAGCGGATCGACCGCCAGTGGCCGCCAGATACCCCGATTCGCCTCCAGAATTGGGGAGGGTGTGGGGAGGATTCCCGCCGCAACCGCACGAGCCGATACGAGGCGGTTAGTCGTGAGCGGACCGCCGAGGGATCGAATGCTCAGTCCGAACGACGTCGAGGTTGATCCGGACCGCCCCGTCGGCGGCCACCCTTGCGAAGGCCAGCACACGTGGTCGCGCCGCAGGCATCACGTGCCGGCGGTACATCGGCCAGCCTCGGATGCTGGTCCGCCACTGCCGTCACGCGGCACGACCACCTGGGCACAGGCGGGCCTACCGCTCGGCGAGGTCGCGCGACGTCTCGGCGACCGCCTGGAGACGCGAGTGGAGGTCTACGGCGACGCACCCGCGCGCGACGTTCAACTCACCAACGACGGCATCAACGCACTCTTCGGTGACGGTCGAGCGCTAC
>JANPGL010000162.1:0-14164 GCA_031423915.1 Actinomycetes bacterium
GCCGTACCCGAGGTCGCCGTACCCGAGGTCGCCGTACCCGAGGTCGCCGTACCCGAGGCCCCGGTCGCCGAGGCCCCGGTCGCCGACACGCCGGTCGCTCACGCACCCGTTGCCGACGTGCCCGTTTCCGACGCCCCGGTAGCGGAAGCGCCGACAGCGGCCGAGGCGCCCGCCGCCGAGGGCTGACGTCGGGACTTCTCGGGGCGTGTGCCGGCATCCCTAGGATGCCGGCATGCCCATGGTCGAGTACGAAACCCGAGGTCGCGTGGCGGTCCTGACGCTGAACCGCGTCGAGGCCCGCAACGCCATCAACCGCCAGGTCGCCCAGGAGATGGAGGCGGCCATCGACCGCCTCGAAGAGGACCCCGAGGTGTGGGTCGGCGTGCTCACGGCAAGGACCGAAGGCGACAAGCCCACGTTCTGCTCGGGTCAGGACCTCAAGCTCATCGGCCAGCCCGAGGGGAACTCGACCACCCGCAAAGGCGGGTTCGCCGGTCTGGCCAAGCGGCAGCGCAACAAGCCGCTGATCGTGGCGGTCGACGGACTGGCCACGGCCGGCGGCTGCGAGATCGTGCTGTCGTGCGACCTCGTCGTCGCCACGACGCGCTCGTCGTTCGGGCTGGCCGAGGTCAAGCGCAACCTGATCGCGGGAGCCGGCGGCCTGTTCCGCCTGCCCAAGGCCATCGGGCGCGCCGCGGCGATGCAGGCCATCCTGACCGGTGAGCCGCTCCCGGCCCGGCGCGCCTACGAGCTCGGGCTCATCAGCGAGCTGGTCGAACCCGGTCAGGCCGAGGCGGCCGCCATCGCCATGGCCGAGAAGATCTGCGAGAACGCGCCGATGGCGGTGTGGGCCAGCCGCAAGGTCGTGCTGGCCGTCGACGGCGACGACGAGGAGCGCCTGTGGCGGCTCACCGACGAGGCCTTCGCCGGCATCATGGGCTCCGAGGATCTGAAGGAAGGGCTGGCGGCGTTCGCCGAGAAGCGCAAGCCCGAGTGGAAGGGCCGCTGAGCCCGATCGGCTAGCGCTCGCGGGGCTCGTCGGGTCGAGGGAGCACCCCGTGCTGGTCCAGGAACTCGACCAGTCCGGGCACGATGCCACGCAGGGCACGCACGTCGTCGAGCGCGACCCAGTCGAGCGAGGCGGCATCGTCGCCCGCCCGGGCCACGGCGCCGGCGTCGACGTCCACCAGGAAGTCGACGATCACGAAGTGGTGATCGGCGTCGATGCGCTCCACCCACCCCAGTTCGCGCACCACCCGTCCGACCAGACCGGTCTCCTCGAGCAGTTCGCGCACCACCGCGGCCGCCAGCGTCTCGCCCACGTCGACACGCCCGCCCGGCACGCTCCACAACCCCACGCCAGCGCCGCGGCCGCGCTCGACCAGCAGGAGCCGACCGTCCTCGACGACGACGGCGCCGACGCACAGCTCCGGATGGTCGCTCACGTCGGCGGGGCGAGGCTCTTGTAGACGGTGAGGGCGCGGGCCACCAGACCGACGCGCTCGAAGAGGTTCTTGAGCTCGCGGTCGCCGGGCAGCGCCGTCGCCTCGAGGGCACTGGCACCGGCCGCCCGTGCCGAGTCGAGCAGTGCATCCACGAGCGCCTCGCCCACCCCGACCTGGCGTGCCCCCTCGTCCACGTAGACGAGCTCGGCCCGCAGCACGGTCCGGCCGTCACGCCAGCGTCGCTCCCCCGCCGCCGCCACGCCGACGGGCACGTCGTCGATGCAGCCCACGAACCACCGCAGCGGATCGCCCAGGGCCAGCTCGGCAGGGGTGGGCGCCGCGGGGGCGTCGGTGGCGAGCCACTGCGACGCGCCGCGCTGACCCTCGACCCCGGCGAGCGCGTCGGCCACCAGTCGGGCGACCTCGGCCCCGTCGGCCGGGTCGGCGCGACGTGCCGACACCTCCATCAGCCCGCCCGCAGCAGCTGAGCGATCTTGCCGAGGATGGTCTTGCGGTTCCGGTGCCCCCGCTCGTACGCCGCCACGACGGCGAGCGCCTCGGCGTCGAGCCCTTCGAGCCGGGCCACCACCTGCGAGGCCGCCAGCGTGTCGTACCCGTCGATGGGGAGGCGGTCGGCGGTCGGCGGTGCGCCCGGCACGTCGTCCACGGCCCCCGGTGGGTCCTGCGCCGGCGATTCGTCCGTCGGGACGGCAGCTTCAGGCGCCACGGCGGACGCCCTGGCATCTCCCTGGCGCTGCAGGAACGCGCTCACCTGCTTGGACCCCATCTGCACGGCGAACTGGCCGATCATCCGGGCCACCGACAGCTGCGTCTGGAGATGCTGGCGGCCGCGCGCCGCCAGCTCGGGTGAGCGGTCCCGCAGCTCGAGGAGCATGCCGAGCGGTCCGTACAGGGCCGCGTCGAGCAGCTGGTCGAGGGCGTCGGGGTCGTCCGCCATGGTGTCCCTCCCGTCAGACGCAGTCGGCGCAGAGCTGGCGCTTGGGATCGGCGAGCTGCGAGGGGTGCTTCACCAGGAAGCACGACTGGCAGACGAACTCGCCGGGGCGCCGCGGCTGGATGCGGTCGACCGGATCGCCGCGGTCGTCGACTTCGACTTCTTCCTCCTCGTCGTCGGCCTCCTCCTCGGCGGTGACCAGACGGTCCTTCAGGATGGTGTCGAGGTCGGCTTCGACGTCGTCGGGGTCGACGAGGTCTTCCTCGTCGTCGTCCTCGTCGGCGGCGACGGCAGCGGCCACCCGTCGCGGTGCGGCCGGAGCGACCGCCTCTTCCTCTTCGACGGCGTCCTCGTCGAGGCCGATGGCGGCCTCGTCGTCGTCCTCGTCGAGCTCGAACGCCTCTTCGACGAGGTCTTCCTCGTCGAGCTCGTCCGGATCGACGTCGGCGTCGGTCAGTTCCTCGTCGAACTCGAGATCCTCGGTGAACTCCTCGTCCTCAGCCATGGTGGTCCTTCCGGGGGTTGCGCGCGGGCGGGGATCATACGGGGACGCCACGCCGATGCCCACTCAGGGAGGCCCCGAACCTGCACTTGTTGCGACCCGTGTGATCGATGTCTCGGCCGCCCCCGGCTGAGCCCCGCCTTGTTCACCCGGAACGGTCAGAACTGGAAGAGGGTGCGCCGCTCCTGCACGATGCGGGCGTAGCGCTGCGCGCCGCGCGAGGGCCCCGCCTTGCCCACGTTGGCGCCGCCCTCGAAGTAGGCGGCCAGCGCCAGCTTCTCGGTCGGCCACCGGTCGAGCAGCCAGCGCAGGTAGCGGGCGCTCATGCGGATGTTGTCCTCGGCCCGGTACGGGTCGAGGCGCGGCAACCCGACCAGGTCCTTGGCCACCCACGCCGCCACGTCCGGCAGAAGCTGGCCGATGCCGATGGCGCCGGCCCTGGAGACAATGCTCGCCCGCCAGGCCGACTCGGTGTACGCCAGCGACATCAGGAGGTCGGACGGAACCTTGTAGCGGGCGGCCTCGGCCACGAACACGGGTACCAGGCGCACCCGCTGGGGCACGGATCGAACGTCACCCGGGAGCTTGCGCGGCAGCTTCAGGGTGGTGACGTCGACCCCGCCGGGCACCGTCAGCTTCTGACCTGGGTGGATCACGGCGCCCTTGGTGAGCTTGTTCGCCGTGAGCAGGGTGCCGAGGGTGACGCCGTAGAGGTCGGCGATGGCCGAAAGGCTGTCACCCGAGCGGACGGTGTGCGTGACGGTGGCGGCAGCCGCGGCCGCGGGGCTGACGGGACCGGCCACAGCAACGAGTGGCAGCAGGGCTGCCACTACGAGTGCGATGAGGGTGGCGGTACGCCGAAGGACCACGGCTTCTCCTTCCGCCCGCACGCCGTCAGATGCCTACCTTATGGGTGCTGTCAAGGCAGGCGGGGCGACGACGGGCCGTCAGAGCCCGCCCCGGCGCGCTTCGGCCCGCCGTTCGGACTCGAGGCGTTCCAGGGCAGGCGCCTCACGCGTCAGGTGCGACATGGCCGCCGCCACCGCCGTGTGGCCGGCCTTGTCGGCGATGAGCCGATGCATCTCGAGCGCCACGCGCCGGTACGACGGGTGACCCTGGGGGCCCGACCGGAGCTCGATCAGGTGCATCGCCTCCCGGGCGTTCATCTGCATCACGTACCGGACCCGGAAGGCCATGGCAACGGCGTACGACGCCTGTTCGGGAAAGAGCGTCGACAGGTCCTCGTACAGCGACGCCGACCGCTCCATCGCGGCGTCGAACACCGCAGCGCCGCCGGCGGCGTCGACGAGCTCGGGCCGGACGTAGCCGTGGCGCGGCGTCAGCCGCTGCCACTCGATGGTCATCATGCGATGCCGCTGGAGGTCGCGGAACGCGCCGTAGTCGCTGAGGACGTCGAAGCGGTAGCCGATGCGTTCGAACCCCCGGCCGGGCTTGTGGCGTCGGTTGCCGCGCTCGCCCACGTAGGCGCGCAGGATGGCGATCTTCTCGTCGACGCCGAGCTGCTTGACACGGTCGAGGATCTGGTGCTCGGGCAGCTCGACATGGGCGTACAGCGCGGCCGCCACGAGCTTGTCCTCGGCGTCGGGGTCCCAGTCGGTGAGCGTGACCGTGTCGGCCGTCTCGGGCTCGGCATCGCCGAAGATCCGGCCCGCCCATTCGGCGGTGGCCGATCGCGTCTCGCCGAAGTACTCGCTCCAAGCGCCGCCGCGGTCGGGCAGGTCGACGCGGCGCAGGAAGCTCGGGATGACCTTGCGCAGCTCGTGCAGCATCAGCTCCGCGTAGTGCTGGGCCTCGGGCAGCGGGTGGCTGCGCATCTTGAGCAGCATCGACTCGAACGCCTGGCCAGAGCCGTAGATGCCCACGTTCGAGATGGCGGCGGCGGGCAACATGCCGCGGGTGGCGTCGAGCGCCTTGGCCCGGATGGCCTGGCGGTAGACGAAGTCGCTGTCGCCCGTCTGGCGGGGCGTGACGTCGCGGACGTGATCGGTCACCTTGACGATCAGCTCGGCGTAGGCGTCGAACATGCGGTCGAGGTCGCCCACGTAGCGGGTGCCGTAGACCGAGTTGAGCACGGCCGGGTCCCGGTAGTACCGGTACCGGCCGCCGAGACGGGAGTCGTAGGCGATGTAGCGCGTCGACTGCTCGAGGTAGCTGGCCAGGCGGCCCCATTCGAGCACCTTGGTCAGCACGTTCGATGCCTGCTCGCAGGCCAGGTGCACGCCGCCGAGCTGGGCCACCGAGTCGTCGCCGTACTCGACGAACACCTTCTCGTACAGCCCCTCGGCGCGCTTCATGCCGACCGTGGCGTCGACCGTCAGGTCACCCGATACGTCGAGGTCCCCGACGAACTCGTCGAGGAACAGCCGGCGCAGGCTCTTGGGCGAGCGGCTGTAGCGCGCGAAGAGCGCGCCCTTCACGACCTCGGGCAGGTTCACGAGCGCGAAGACCGGACCATCGAGATTGGTGAAGTACCGCCGGAGGATGTCCGCCTCATCCGGGGTGAACGCCTCGGGCACGTACACCGTCACGAGGGTCCATCGTACGGCCCCCGGGCCGACGCGGCGGGGAGCCTGCGACCGGTCTGAGCAGCGGTTCGTCCAAGTCCGTCGCCGGCGACCGGACGAGCGCCCACCCTCCGCGCCCGACGGGTGAACAGCCGATCGGGTGTGGGGGCCTCACGGCCACCGCGGTCAGATGACGATCGTGCAGGCGTCCGGCACGCAGCGCAGGCGCAGGGTGCGGGCGGAACCGACCCGGCGGCCGTCGACGCGCACGGGCAGCCGCGTGCCGAGGTCGACGACCGTCTCGACCACCCGTCGCTCGGTGATCGACGGGTGGGGCACGTGCGTGCCCCGGGGAAGGCGGCGCCAGGCCTTCCACCGATCGCCGGCCCCCAGCCGGGCCTCGAGCACGTCGAGGCGGCCGTCGTTCGGATGGGAGCGGGGCGCCACGTCCCATCGGCCGACGAACTGGGCGTTCATCACCGCCACGACAGGCCCCCTCAGCCGTCGACCGGCCACCACGTGCGCCACGAACACGAGCTCGCGGCCGTCGTCGAGCGTCACGACGCCGACGTCGACCGGCAACCGCTGTGCGGCGGGCGTGCGCAGGCGAGCCCGGTCCCCCGGCCCGGCGACGGTGCGGCACAGGTCGCCACCGACCAGGCCGACCTCGACCCGAACGGACGTCAGCACGGAGTCGGCCACCAGGGCCGCCAGGGCCGCGTCGGTGGCGGCCTCGGGCGCCTCCGCCGCCAGCGGGCCAGCCGTCCCCCACTCCTCGCCGCGCTTGATGGTCACGGCGTCACGCCGTCGTCCACGGTCACCACCGTCGACGCGGCCACGACGCCGCGGAACAGCATGTCGGCCGCCAGCCCGGCGGCCCGGCCGGTCTCGGGGTTCGGCGCCAGTTGGGCGAGCTGGCGGAGCAGGTCGATGAGCTGCTTGGTGGTGCGCACGAAGTCACCACCGGACAGCTCCTCCGCTTCCACGACCTCGGCGAACCCTTCACCGGCGGCCCAGGCGTAGGCGATGGCCAGGAACGTGGGATCGGGCGGGCGCGTCAGCGGCAGGCCGGCAACGTCCTCGGTGGTGTTGATCTGGCGGCACAGCTTCTCGATCGACAGCCAGCGCTTCTTCACGTCGGCCGACGGGAACCAGGGAGCAGGCGGCGGCTCGCTGGAACGGTGCTCGTACACGAACGTCGACACCACGCCGGCGAGCGCCGCGGGTTCCAGGTCGTCGAGCAGGCCGTGGTGGAGCACCTCCGACACGAGAAGGTCGCTCTCGTGGAACAGCCGGGCGAGGCGACCGCCTTTGTCCGTGAGCGACCAGCCGTCGACGTAGCCGCGCCGTGCGAGGATCTCGAGCACCTGATCGAAACGGCGGGCCAGGCTCTGGCTCCGGCTGCGCACGCGGTTCGTCAGGTCGCCGAGCTCGCGTTCGACCCGGTCGGCATGCGCGGCGGCCTTCAACCGTTCCGCCAGGTCGGGGTCGTCGAGCACCGGGTGCACGTCGAGCACCGGGTCGCGCGGCACCCCGGTCGGTCGGGTGTCGCGCGGACCCAGGCGGGCCCGCTCGAGCAGCTTGGCCACCTCGCGCTGGTAGCTCTGCCGGTTGGGCGCGAACGGTGTGGGCAGGTCGATGCGGCCGAGCGGCCGTGGCGGCGCCGCGAAGTCCTGCGCCGACAGGACCACCTGCACGCGCTGCGGGGTGATGGCGCGCACCCGCGTCGCCGTGTTCTTGCGACTCGCCACCGTCAGGACCGCGGCCCGGCCCACGTGCTTGCCCTGTTCGATCTCGACGACGTCGCCGGGGCGCAGCTTCGTGAGCGCCTGCTCGATGGCCTCGCCGTTCGCCGCGCCACCGAAGCGGCGACGTCGGACGTCGTCGGCGGTACGCAACCGGCTGCGGTAGTCCTCGAGGTCGCCGTACGGGCTCACGGCCTGGGCGCGCAGGTCGTCGACGTTGGCCTGGCGCCGAGCGATCCGCGTCTCGAGCTTCACGATGTCGCGGTCGGCCTGGTACTGGGCGAACGACAGGTTGAGCAGGTGGTGGGCACGGTCGGCGGCGTAGGTCCGCACCAGGTTGGCCGCCATGTTGTAGGTGGGGCGGAACGCGCTCGTGAGTTGGAAGCTGCGACTGAGCGCCAGGCCGGCCACCTGGTCGAACGTGACGAACGGGCTCCACAGCGTGAGCGCGTACCCCACCGGGTCGAGCCCGCGCCGCCCGGCACGCCCGGTGAGCTGGTGGTAGTCGCCGGGCGTCAGGAACTCGTGGTGCTCGCCCGTGAACTTGGTCAGCTTCTCGATGACCACCGACCGGGCCGGCATGTTGATGCCCACCGCCAACGTCTCGGTGGCGAACACCACCTTCACGAGCCCTTCGGTGAAGCAGGTCTCGACGACTTCCTTGAACGGTGGCACCATGCCGGCGTGATGGGCGGCGATGCTGGCCTCGAGCCCGGCCAGGAAGCGGCCGTAGCCGAGCACGGCGAGGTCCCGCTCGTCCATGCCGTCGAGCCGGTCGGCCACGATCTCGCGCACCCGATCGCGCTCGGGGCCCGTGGTGAGCCGGACGCCGGCCTCCACCATCGAGTGGGCGGCCTCGTCGCACCCGTTGCGGGAGAAGACGAAGTAGATGGCCGGGAGCATGCGCTCCTCCTCCAGGCGGTCCACGACCTCGAGCCGGCGCGGCGTGGCCAGCTTGCGCCGCTGGCGCTGACGCACGGCGTTCGACTGCCGGGGGCCGCCGCGGGCCGCCTCGGCGTCGAGGCGGCTGGCCTCCGGATTGGGCCGGCCGTCGACGACGACGGGAAGGAGGTGGAGGCGGTCGGCTGTTCGATCGGACGCCAGGTAAAGGTGGTCGAGGCGGACGGGGCGGCGGGTCTCGACGACCGCCGTGGTCGGCCCGCGCACCGTCGTGATCCACTCGATCAGCTCGTCGGCGTTCGACACCGTGGCCGACAGGCACACCAGGCGCACGTCGTGGGGCAGGTGGATGATCACCTCCTCCCACACCGGGCCGCGGTAGGTGTCCTGCAGGAAGTGGACCTCGTCGAGGATCACGTAGCCGAGCGAGGCCAGCCCGGCCGACCGGGCGTAGATCATGTTCCGCAGCACCTCGGTCGTCATCACGACCACCGAGGCGTCGCCGTTTATGGCGTTGTCGCCGGTCAGCAGCCCGACACGATCGGCCCCGTGCTGGCGGACGAGGTCGTGGTACTTCTGGTTCGACAACGCCTTGATCGGCGCGGTGTAGAACGCCCGGCGACCCTCGGCCAGCGCCCGGAAGATCGCCTCCTCGGCCACGACCGTCTTGCCCGACCCCGTCGGCGCGGCGACCAGCACGTGCCGGCCGGCGTCGAGCGCCTCGACGGCGCGCACCTGGAAGTCGTCGAGCGGGAACCCGTACCGGGCGGCCAGCGCGTCGCGGTCCGGAGCCATCACCGACCAGTGTGGCCGATCGGGGGCGCGTCGGTGCGGTCAGACGGGTGGCGGCCGCCCGGCCGTGGCCGGCGAGTCGCCGTCGGGTCAGGCGGTGGCGTCGGCGTCGGGCTTGTTGCGGCGGATCAGCCAACCGATGCCGATGGACGCCCAGAAGAAGAGCCACATCGGGATGGCCAGGCCGAACAGGCTGAACAGGTCGCCCGACGGCGTGATGACCGCCGCGGTCACGATCACGGCCACCGTGGCGTGGCGCCAGTACTTCAACAAGGTGCGCGGCGTGACGACGCCGACCAGCTGGAGGAACACGAGCAGCACGGGGAACAGGAACCCGGTGCCGAACGCCAGCATCATCAGCGTGAGCAGCCGGATGTACTTGTCGATGGTGAACGCGACCTGGAAGCCCGGGCCACCCCAGCTGATGAGGAACTGGAGCGACTTGGACAGCAGCCAGTAGGCGATGGCCGAGCCGAAGGCGAAGAGCACGACCGAGGCGACCACGAACGGTGCCGCGTACTTCTTCTCCTTGGCGTGCAGACCGGGCACGACGAAGCGCCAGATCTGCCAGAGGACGACCGGGAGCGCCAGGACGAGCCCACCCCAACCGGCGACTCGGGTGCGGGCGAGGAACGGACCGAGCGGATCCGTGGCGAGGAACTCGCACTTCGTCTGGCCCTTGAGGGTGGCGCAGAAGTCGTCGTAGGGCTGTCGGAGGAAGGACAGCACCGGGTTCCAGAAGATGAAGATCAACGTGGCGCCGATGGCGACGGCGAGCACCGACTTGATGATGCGCGAGCGGAGCTCCGCCAGGTGCTGGGTGAGCGTCATCCGGTCGTCGGTGACGGCCGCCTTCGACTCGCCCTTCGACGCCTTGGGCTCCTTGGCCTTCTTGGGCTTCTTGGGGGCCTTGGGTTCCTTGGTCTTCGGACTCATGCGTCCTCGTGCGCCGACGGCGGCGGGAGCGGAGGCGGCGGAGGTAAGGCCAGGGCCGGCGCCGGGAACGCGGCGGGCGGGGCCAGCAGGGCGACGTGTGGCGGCGGGAGCGGCGCCGCCGTGCCGATCGTGTCGGCGGGCGGAGCAGACCACGTCGCCGCGACCGGCGCGGGGGCGGCCGCGACCGCGGCCGCGGCCCGAGCCGGCTCGGCGGGATCGGTCGACCACTGCTGCACCGTCGCCGCGGTGGCGGCGGCGTCGCTGGCCGCCTCCTCGGCCGTTTCACCGTTCGACGGCGTCGCCGCGCTCTCGTCCTTCGTGCCGTTCGTGCCCTTGACGGCGTCGAGCACCTTGCCCTGGATGGCGGCACCGGGGTTCACGGCCGTCTTCACGGTGTCGACCACGCCCGTGAAGCTCGACTTCGCCATCTCGGCGGTCTCGCGCAGCTCACGCGTCGGCTCGTCGAGCGCGCTGCGGATCTCGGACTGGAAGCCGTCGGACATCCGGCGCAGTTCCCCGTAGAGGCGCCCGGCCCGCCGCACCACGTCGGGCAGCTTCTCTGGACCGAGGATGACCAGCGCGGCGAGCACGATGATCACCACCTCGCCACCGGTCACGTTGAACACGCGGCACAGCATAGGGATCGTCGCGGCCGGTGGTCGTGTCGCCGGCCGCGTACGGCCCGGCCGCCGGGCGTCGACCGTCCTACCGGGCGGGCCGGCGTGGCAGGCTGGGCGGGTGCAGCAGCGCCTCCCGTCCCTGCTCGATCCGCCGGTGGCGTTCGCCCACCGGGGCGCCCGGGCCCACGCCCGGGAGAACACGATCGAGGCGTTCAAGCTCGCGCTTAAGCTCGGGGCGACCGGTCTGGAGAGCGACGTCAGGCTGACCGCCGACGGCGACGTGGTCCTCGATCACGACGGCGTCGTGCGCTCCGGCCTGCGCAAACGCCCCATCCGGCACCACCACCGACATCAGCTGCCCGATCACGTCCCCACGTTGGCCGAGCTCGTCGACGCCTGCCCCGGCGACTGGCACCTGTCCCTCGACCTCAAGGACCCGGGGTCGGGCGCCGCCGTGATCGACGTCGTGCGGCAGACCCGTCCCGACCTCCTCGACCGCCTCTGGCTGTGCGACCCGTCGCTCGCCTCGCTCGCCGCGCTGCGCCCGACGGCCGGTGACGCGGTGCGCCTCGTCCACTCGACCCGTCTGGCGAAGCTCCCGACGGGGCCCGAACGGCATGCCGCCGTGTTGGCCGAGCGCGGCATCGACGCCATGAACATGCACCACACCGACTGGACGGGCGGCCTCACCACCCTGTTCCACCGATTCGGGGTGCTGGCCATGGCGTGGGACCTGCAGTTCCCCGATGCGCTGCGCAACGCCCTCCGCATGGGGATGGACGCCGTCTTCTCGGACTACACCGACCGGATGATGGACGCGGTGGCCCGCGAATCCGCGGGCGGCGGCCCGCCGGCCTGACGGCTCAGAGCCAGCCGAGGCGGCCGACCGGCCAGATCTTCACGAACGCCCGACCCACGATGAGGTTCTGCTCGATTTGGCCGAAGAAGCGCGAATCCTGGGAGAACGGCCGGTTGTCGCCCATCACCCACACCTTGCCGGGCTCGATCTTCACGGGGGCGAAATCGCTGGTGCACTTGCCGGCGTCGACGTAGGGCTCGGTGAGCTCCCGGTCGTCGATGATGATCTTGCAATCACGGCCCTGGACGGTCTCGCCCGGTAGGGCGATGACGCGCTTGATCAGGTCCTTGATCTCGGTGTTCGTCTCCCGCGGCGGCCGCTTGAAGACCACCACGTCGCCGCGGTGCAGGTCGTGGACCTTGTAGCTGAGCTTGTTGACCAGCACCCGGTCGTTCTTCAGCAGCGTCGTCTCCATCGACTCCGACGGGATGTAGAACGTCTGCAGGAACAGCGTGCGGATGAGCACGGCCACGAGCAGGGCGCCGGCGATGACAGCGACCCACTCGACGAGCGAGCGCAGACCCGTGGCGGGCGCCTTGCGCTTCGAGCTCTTCTTGGGGTCGCCCTGCGGTGGCCAGTCGAGCGTGACGCGCTCGGACTTGGCCGGGTCGACCGCGGCGTACCAGGGGTTCTGGGCGCGATCGTCGGGTTCCTGGCTCGTCACGGCGAGCACCGTATCGGTACGCGGGCGCGTTCTGGTGGCATCGTGCCCAGCTCTCGGGTCACGGGAAACTCACAGGGAAGCGATCAGCTTCTCGACGCGCTCGTCCCGGCTCTTGAACGGGTCCTTGCAGAGCACCGTCCGCTGGGCCTGGTCGTTGAGCTTCAGGTGCACCCAGTCGACCGTGTAGTCGCGCTTGCGCTCCTTGGCCTTACGGATGAACTCGCCTCTCAGACGGGCCCGCGTCGTCTGGGGTGGCGTGTCGATCGCCGTGTCGATGTCGGCGTCCGTGCACATCCGCTCGACGAGCCCGCGGTCCTGGAGCTTGTAGAACACGCCGCGCTCGCGGTGGACGTCGTGGTACTGCAGGTCCATCAGCGCAACCCGGGGGCTGCTCAGGTCGAGTTCGTGTCGTTCCCGGTAGGCCTCTATGAGCTTGTACTTGATGACCCAGTCGACCTCGCGGTCGAGCTTCAGCGGGTCGCTCTCGATCGTCGTGACGCAGTGCTCCCACATCTCGAGCGCCTTCATCTCGAGCGGCGACAGGCCCTTCGTGTCGGCGTAGCGGATCGCCCGGTCGAGGTACTCGCGCTGGATGTCGAGCGCCGAGACCTCACGGCCGTTGTTCAGCCGCACCGTGCGACGACACGTGATGTCATGGCTGATGTCGCGGATGGCCCGGATGGGGTTCTCGAGCGACATGTCGCGCAGCACCACCGACGGGTCCTCGAGCATGCGCAGCAGGATCGACGTGGCCCCCACCTTGAGGAACGTCGTGTACTCGCTCATGTTCGAGTCGCCCACGATCACGTGGAGCCGGCGGTAGCGCTCGGCGTCGGCGTGGGGTTCGTCGCGCGTGTTGATGATCGGCCGGCTGCGCGTGGTGGCGCTGCTCACGCCCTCCCAGATGTGCTCGGCGCGCTGGGCGATGCAGTACATGGCGCCCCGCGCCGTCTGCAGCACCTTGCCGGCGCCGGCGTAGATCTGGCGCGAGACGAAGAACGGGATGAGGACCTCGGCGTAGTGGGCCAGGTCGTCGCGCCGGCTCGTCAGGTAGTTCTCGTGGCAGCCGTAGCTGTTGCCCGCCGAATCGGTGTTGTTCTTGAACAGGTAGATGACGCCGCGGATGCCCTCTTCGCGCAGGCGCTGCTCGGCCGAGCCGAGGAGCTGCTCGAGGATCCGCTCCCCCGCTTTGTCGTGGACGACGAGGTCGTAGATCGAGTCGCACTCGGGCGTGGCGTACTCGGGGTGGGATCCGACATCGAGGTAGAGGCGGGCGCCGTTGGCCAGGAACACGTTCGAGCTCCGCCCCCACGACACGACGCGGCGGAACAGGTAGCGGGCCACCTCGTCGGGGCTGAGACGCCGCTGGCCGCGCAGCGTGCAGGTGACGCCGTACTCGTTCTCGAGCCCGAAGATCCGCCGCTCCACGACCGGCACCGTATCCGCACTTGCGCCCTCCGAGCGGTCCGGGCCCCAGATTCCCGGGTCGGCTGCCGCGTCGGCCGAGGGTCAGGGGCGATCGAGGGCGGCCACGACGGGGGCGAGCGCCTCGATGGCGGGCACCGTGATGGGGTCGAGCACCAGCTGGACGAGGGCGATGCGGGAGGCGGCGAACGCCGTGAGCTGATCGGCGATCGCCGAGGACGAACCCGCCACGGCCGCCACGCCGTCGCGGTGCCCCAGCCCGGCGCGGGCCGCATCGCCCAAGGGCGCCACCAGTACGGCGACCGTGCGCTCGACCTCGGCCGGATCGCGACCGACGGCGTCGCAGGCCCGGTCCACGGCGCTGTGGAGCGGCGCGAGACCGTCGGGGTGGTTGCCGAAGTCGGCCCACCAGGCGTTCCACGCGTGTACGTGGGCAATCGTGGCGGCCAGCATGCGGGGCCGCCACGACCCGACCATCAGCGGCGGTCCGCCGGGCCGAGATGACGGGGGCAGGAGCTCGGCGGCCTCGACCCGGTGATGTGGCCCGATGGCGGTCACCCGTTCACCTGCCAGCAGTCGCCGCACGATGTCGAAGCCCTCCTCGAACCGCTCGACCCGATCGTCGAAGGAGACGCCGAACGCGTCGAACTCGGTACGGTTCCACCCGGCGCCGAGACCGACCACGAGCCGGCCGCCGCTGATCTCGTCCACGGTCGAGGCCAGCTTGGCCAGCATGGCCGGTTCGTGGAAGCCGCCGCAGGCCACGAGCGGTCCGAGGGTGACGCGCTCGGTCACG
>JANPGL010000163.1:0-14281 GCA_031423915.1 Actinomycetes bacterium
GGGCCTCCCCCAACAACCCACGCCCCCCCCCCCCGGGGGGTGGGGGCTGGGGGTGGTCCGGGGGGGGGCGGGTCCCCCCCGGCCCCCCGCCAACCCCCGGGTCAGGAGGGTGTCAGCCCTTGATCCAGATGGAGTGGAACGCGTGCTGGCTCACACGGGCCGTGTTGGAGACCACCGCACCGTCGGGGGCGATCCACGAGCCGCCCATGTTCTGCACCTTCTTGGCGCCGACGAGCTGCCACACGGTCCAGGCGTACCACAGGTTGTAGACGCCCTTGCCGAAGGCCTTGTTGACCTCTTCGGCGGCGGCCTTGCGGCCGCTCGGGTCGACGCTCGTGCGGATCTTGGTCAGCGCGGCGTCGATGGCCGGGTCCTTGATGCGACCGAAGTTCAGGGCCACACCCGGGGCGTCCGTGGCGAACGCCGACAGCCACCACACGAAGTTGCGGTCGGGGTTCAGGCCGCCGAAGTTGCGCCAGCCGAAGGCCTGGAAGTCACCGACGAGCGCCCGGGTGATGTACTGACCCTGCTCGGTCTGGTCGATGACGCCGTTGACGCCGCACTTCTTCCAGTACGTGGCCTGCAGCTCGTTCGAGCCCCGGTTGAACGGGTCGGCCGTGGTGCCGAACTCGATCTCGAGGTCGCCCGTGATGCCCTTGGACGCCTTGTAGGCGTCGATGAGCGCCTTGCCGCCGGCGAAGTCGTACGTCGGGTAGCCGGAGTCCTTGAGGTAGCCGTCGACACCGGGCGGGTACGGGCCGTTGGCCACCGGCGAGATGTCGGCGTTACGCAGCTTGTTCCACTGCGCGAAGTCCGTGCACTTGGCCAGGCCGGTGCGGACGTTCACGTCGGCGAGCGGGTTCTCCTTGCCCTTGATCGTCGGGGCCACGTTGAACATGATGTGCGCCGTCTCGGCGCCCACGGAGTTCTCGTACAGGCTCCAATCGGCCTTCTCGGCCCGGAACTTGGAGATGGTGTCGCCGTTGGACGTCTGGAGCATGTCGCACTGACCGCCACGGAGGCAGTTCTCACGAGCGGCCACGTCGTCGATCGGCTTGAACGTGATCTCGTCGAGGTACGGGTACGGCAGGCCGTCCGGGGCCTTCAGCCAGTAGTCCGGGTTCTTGACGACGGTCAGGTGGTCGTTGACCACCCAGTCCTTGAACTTGAACGGGCCGGTGCCCACCGGGTTCTTCGGGGAGTTGACCGGGTCGGCGATGCCCTTCGGGCTGATGAGCCACCAACCGGCCGCCGAGTAGTCGAGGATGGCGAACGGTGCGAGCAGGTCGATGGTGACCTTCATCGGATCCGCCGGGTCGACCGTGGTCGCCTTGTAGATCGTCGAGACCGGCTTGCGGTTCGTCTTCGGGTCCTCGGGCTTCGCCGGGTCGAACGTCGACGGGCAGCCGCCGAACTCGCCGAAGGCCGTGGCGACGAGCGGGCTGCAGCGCCCGGCCTCGATGTAGGCCTTGAGGGCGGCACCGTCGAGCGGGGTGCCGTCGTGGAACTTGATGCCCGAGCGCATCTTGACCACCCACTGGGTGGCGTCGGCGTTCGGCTTCATCGATTCGGCGAGGATGCCGTGGGTCTTGCCGTCGTCGCTGATCGCCATGAGCGGGTCGTAGATGGCCCGCATGACCGACTCACCCGAGATGGCGATGTTCGAGTACAGCGACGAGTAGCCCGTCGCCGTCTCGGCCTCGAGGGCGTACGTGAGCTTGCCCCCGCGCTTGATGGTGTCGCCGCTCTTGCTCTGGGCAACGGTCGAGACGCTGCCGCCGCCCGCCGCTGCGGTGGTACCGGCGCCGCCGGCCGCAGTCGTGCCGGCTCCCCCGCCGGCGACTGTCGTACCGGTCGTTTCCTTCGTGCTGCTTCCGCAGGCGATGGCGATCATCGAGCACGCGAGGGCAAGTCCTAGGACCTTGCCGGCGCGACCTCGCGAGGTTCCCCTCGTTGGCTGCATGCACTCCCCCTATTGCTGTTGAGGCAGTTCGCTCGAAAGGCGTGGTGTGCCCTCCGTCACGGACCGCTGACGTCGTGACAGTAACCCCGGGGTGGCGGAGGGTCAACCTCGCCGACAGTCGTCGCGTAGGTGTCACAAACGCATGCGGAATGCCACGATCGCTCTCGTTGACACGGTGACGAATATCGCCGTACCGTTCGGCCCGCTGGCGACGGTGTGTCGCCGGTCACCGTTCGGGGGAACCACCAAGGAGGGCGCGTGTCGCGTCAGACGCTCCAGTCCGCACAGCGGCGCGCCGACTCGGCGACGCTGCTCGAGGTGCGGGATCTCCGCACGCACTTCCGCTCGCCGCGCGGCCTCGTGCGGGCGGTCGACGGGGTGACGTTCTCGCTGGCCCGGGGCAAGGCCCTGGGCGTCGTCGGTGAGTCCGGCTCGGGCAAGACCGTGCTCTCGCGCTCGATCATGGGCCTGCTCCCCAAGCGCACCACGGTGCGCTCGGGCGAGGTGATCTTCGAGGGCCTCGACATCTCGAACTACGGCGCCAAGCAGATGCGCGACCTGTGGGGCACCGAGATGTCGATGATCTTCCAGGACCCGATGACGTCGCTGAACCCGGTCGTCAAGGTCGGACGGCAGATCACCGAGTCGCTCACCCAGCGGCTGGACCTGCCGAAGGACCAGGCGATCGACACGGCCAGGAAGCTGCTCGGCGACGTGGGCATCCCCGAGCCCAGCCGGCGACTCAACGAGTACCCGTACCAGCTGTCGGGCGGCATGCGGCAACGCATCGCCATCGCCGTGGCGCTGGCCTGCGGGCCCACGCTGCTGTTCGCCGACGAGCCGACCACGGCGCTCGACGTGACGGTGCAGGCGCAGATCCTCGACCTGCTCGACGAGCAGCGCCGTGACCGCAACATGGCGATGATCCTGGTCACCCACGACCTGGGCGTCGTGGCCGGGCGCACCGACGAGATCGCCGTGATGTACGCCGGCAAGCTCGTCGAGAAGGCGCCGACACGGGCGCTGTTCGCGAACATGAAGATGCCCTACACCGAGGCGCTGCTGCGCAGCATCCCGAAGATGGAGGACCCCAGCCACACCCGGCTGCAGGTGATCGGTGGGCGGCCGCCCGACCTGATCAGCCCGCCGCCCGGCTGCCGGTTCGCCCCCCGCTGCCCCTACGCGCAGGAGCGCTGCCGCGTCGAGGAGCCGCCCCTCGTCGAGGCGGAGACGCCCGATCACTTCTACGCCTGCTGGTACCCGGTGGGCTCGCCCGAGTGGGCCAATGCTCAGGACCGCCTCAACACGGTGGCCAACGTCGGAGGAGGGGCCTGATGGCCGGCACGGGAACCGCTCACCTGCACGCACCCGAGGAGGCGATGCTGCGGGTCGAGAACCTCACGATGGAGTTCCCGGTGGGGCGCACCGGGTTGAAGGTGCATGCGGTGTCGGGCATCAGCTTCGACGTGCTGCCCGGCGAGACGCTCGGCCTCGTAGGCGAGTCGGGCTGCGGCAAGTCGACCACCGGCAAGGCGCTCATCCAGCTGCCGGCGCCCACGTCGGGATCCGTCCGATTCGACGGGCAGGAGCTGAGCGGCCTGAAAGGCGAGGGTATCCGGAAGCTCCGCACCTCGATGCAGATGATCTTCCAGGATCCGATCTCGTCGCTGAACCCGCGCCGCAAGGTGCGCGACATCGTGGCCGAGCCGCTCCACATCTGGAACATCGGCACGCAGGACGAGCGACGCAAGCGCGTCGACGAGGTGCTCGAGACCGTCGGGATCGACCCGAACAACGCCGACCGCCGCCCCCACCAGTTCTCCGGCGGCCAGTGCCAGCGCATCTCCATCGCCCGGGCGCTCGTCATCGAGCCGAAGCTGCTCATCTGCGACGAGCCCGTGTCGGCGCTCGACGTGTCGGTGCAGGCGCAGGTGCTCAACCTGCTCGAGGACCTGAAGGCCAAGTACGGCCTCACCATGATCTTCATCGCCCACGACCTCGCCGTCGTCAAGAACGTCAGCGACCGGGTCTGCGTGATGTACCTCGGCAAGGTGTGCGAGGTGGCCCGCAGCGACGACCTCTACGCCCGCCCGGCCCACCCGTACACGTCGCGCCTGTTGACGTCGATCCCGGTGCCCGACCCCAACATCAAGCCCGACCCGTCGTTGCGCATCCAGGGTGAGCTGCCCTCACCGATGGCGCCGCCGTCGGGGTGCCGGTTCCGCACGCGCTGCCCGTTCGCCCAGGAGAAGTGCGCGGCCGAGGAGCCGCAGCTGCGCGACATCGGCCTGGGTCACTACGTGGCGTGCCACTTCCCGCTCGTCGGCGCCGGGAGCGCGTCGGAGGCCTGACCATGGCGAGCGCTCGGCGTCCGCGGCCCCGCACGAGGCTGGCGCGCGCCGAGCGACGCGAGCAGATCATCGACGCCGCGGCCCAGGTGCTCGACGGGCGCGACCCGGGCGAGGTCACGTTCGAGGAGATCGCCGACGCCGCCGGCGTGTCGCGCGCCCTGCTGTACAACTACTTCGGCGACCGTCACGGGCTCGTGGAGGCGATGTACCTCCGCGCCGTCTCCGAGCTCGACCGTCGCCTCGACGAGGCAGCCGCGCCGGCCGCCGGGCGCCGCGCCCAGATCGAACGGATCGTGCGCGTCCACCTCGACTACGCCCAAGCCAACCCGATCCTCTACCGCTACGCCGCCGGGGTGGTGCGCTTCCCCCGCTTCGGCGAGCTCCAGCGCGCCCGGCTGGCGGCCTACGCCCGCACGCTCGGCGACTCGGAGCTGGCCCGAGTCCTGGCCCTCGGCACCGGCAACGCCACGTACCAGATGGTGCTCGGCACGCTCGACCTCGACGCATGTCTGGTCGACCGAGCCGCCGACCTGATCACGTCGTTCATCGACGGGGGCTTCGAAGGCGTGACCGCCAGTGGCGTGATGGCCCCGGCCGCCGCCGAGGCCTGACGCCACCGCTCAGCGGTTCTCGTAGCTCGGCGGACGCTTCTCGAGGAAGGCCTTCATGGCCTCGACGTGGTCGGCCGTGGCACTGGCCATGATCTGCTGGCGGTTCTCCATGTCGATGGCGGCCTGCATGCCGGGGATCTCGAGCGCCGACCACATCCCCTCCTTGGTCAGTGCCACGCCGAACGGCGTGTTGCGCATGACCTCGTCGGCCTTGGCGTACGCGGCGTCGAGCAGCGCGTCCTCGGCCACCACGTCGATCACCAGGCCGATGCGGGCGGCCTCGGCGGCGTCGAAGATGCGCCCGGTCAGCATCAGCTCCTGGGCCCGGGCCGCCCCGACCAGACGGGGCAGCAGCCACGACGTGCCGATGTCGCACGCCGACAGGCCGATGCGGATGAAAGCCGCCCCGAACCGGGCGGTGCGCGACGCGATGCGGATGTCGCTGCCGAGCACCAGGGCGAAGCCGCCGCCGGCCGCGGGGCCGTTCACGGCGGCGATGACGGGCTGGGGCAGCGAGCGCAGGTGCGGGATGAGCGACGCGATGTAGCGCTGCACGGCGAAGCCCGCCTGGGTCCTGCCGAAGCCCTCGGTGTGGGGTGCCGCACCGAACCCGGTGAGGTCGAGCCCGGCGCAGAAGCCGCGCCCGGCACCGGTGAGCACGACGACGCGGCAGGCCGGGTCGATGGCCACGGCGTCGAGGGCCCGGTGCAACTCCTGCACGAGCTCGGATGTCATGGCGTTGAGGCGCTCCGGGCGGTTGAGCGTGATGCGGGTGATGCCGGGGCGCGGGTTGTCGACGACGACGGGTTCCATGCCAGCATCCTGCCCGATGACCGGAGCCGGACTGAACCTCGCGACGGCGTTCGAGGCTCTCGCCGCCGCCGACCCCGACCAGGTGTGCCTCGAGTTCCGCCACCGCTCGCTCACCCGGGGCACCGTGCGCGACCGCGCGGCCCGCATCGCCGGGTTGCTGACCGCGGCCGGCCTCGGCTGCTTCGCCCCGCGCGAACGGCTCGAGGGATGGCAGCGCGGCCAGTCGACCGTCGGACTGTTCCTCCACAACGGCAACGAGTACCTCGAAGCCATGCTGGGCTCGTACGCGGCGCGGTGCGCGCCGGTGAACCTCAACTGGAGGTCCACGCCGGAGGAGCTGGCCTACTTGCTCGTCGACTCCGGCGCCCAGGCGCTCGTGTACCACCGGTCGCTCGCCGCCGTGCTCGCCGACGCACTGGGACAGGACCGGCCGGCGGTGTTGCTCGAAGTCGACGACGACGGCGATGACGCCGGCGGCGCACCCGAGCCGTTGCTGCCCGGCGCGGTCCGCTACGAGGATGCCCTGGCCGGCGCGACACCGGCCTGGCTGGAGGGCTCACCCGACGACCTCTACGTGCTCTACACCGGAGGGACGACCGGCCGCCCGAAGGGCACGCTCTGGCGCCAACGAGACTTCGTGGCCGGGGCGCTCGGCATCCGCCACCGGAGCGTCGACGAGGTGCTGGCGGGCGCCGGCAACGGAGCCCGGCTGCGGGCGTTGCCCGCTCCCCCGCTGATCCACGGCGCCGCTCAGTGGAACGCCTGGAGTGCCTGGCTGGGCGGGGGCACGGTCGTCATCCAGTCGGTCGTGCACCACTTCGACCCGTTCGACGTCCTCGACACCGTGGCCCGCCATCGCGTGACGTCGCTCCAGATCGTGGGCGACGCGTTCGGTCGGCCGTTGCTCGACGCGGTGACGGCGCGGCGGCCCGACCTGTCGTCGTTGCGCTTCGTCACGAGCGGGGGCACGGCGCTGTCGCCCGACGTGCGCGAAGGCCTGCGGGCTGCGCTCCCCGGCGTGACCATCCTCGACATCATGGGCTCGTCGGAGTCCGGGCGGTTGGCCGTGGCGACGCACGCGTCGGGGCGCACGGGCGGGTTCGTACCTTCGGGCGCGGCGACCGTGGTCGACGACGAGCGCGTCGCGCTGCTCGATCTTCACGACGAGGCCATCGGCTGGCTGGCCACGACGGGCCCGATCCCGTTGGGCTACCTGGGCGACCCCGACAAGACGCGCGCCACGTTCCCGAGCATCGACGGCGTACGCTACACGGTGCCGGGCGACCGGGCCCGATGGCGGCCCGACGGCACGGTCGAGGTGCTCGGTCGCGAAGCCTCGGTCATCAACACCGGCGGTGAGAAGGTGTTCGCCGAGGAGGTCGAGGCCGCGCTCAAGGCGCACCCCGCGGTGCTCGACGCGCTCGTCGTGGGCCGGCCCCACCCGGTGCTCGGCAGCGAGGTGTGCGCGGTCGTGGCCGTCCGGCCGGGCCCGCCGCCGACCCTCGACGAGCTGCGTGCCGTGGCGGGCGAGCACCTGTCGCGCTACAAGCTGCCGCGTCAGCTGGTGGTGCGCGACCGGGTCCAGCGCAGCCCGGCTGGCAAGCCCGACTACGGCTGGGCCCGCAGCCAACTCGAGTGAGCGAGCGGTCCCGCGGCGCCAGCGTCGGCCTGACTACGGTGCAGTCATGACCCTGGCACCGGTGGCGGCACTCCCGGTGGGGTTCGATCTCGCTCGCACGCTGCGCGCCCAGTCGACCGGCGGAAGCGATCCGACCACGGTCGTCCGCCCGGGCGAGGCGTGGCGGGCCACCCGAACGCCGCACGGCCCCGGCACGCTCCGCGTCGCCCAACGCGGCGGCGAGGTGCACGCCGAGGCGTGGGGACCCGGCGCCGACTGGCTGCTCGACGGCGTGCCGGCGCTGCTCGGCCTGCACCGGCCGCTGCCGGCCGTCGGCGACCACCACCCGCTCGTGACCCGGGCGGCCGCCCGGCACCCCGGCCTCACGCTCGGCGCCAGCCGCTCGATCTTCCACGCCCTCGTGCCGGCCGTGCTCGGCCAGCGGGTCACGGCGGGCGAGGCCACGCGCTCGTGGGCCCGCTTGTGCTGGACGCTCGGCGAAGCGGCCCCCGGCCCGGCCCGTCTGCGTCTGCCCCCGGCACCCGACCGGGTCGCGGCGCAGCCGTCGTGGTGGTACCACCGCTTCGGGATCGAGCGACGTCGGGCCGAGACGATCATCCGGGCCGCCCGGGTCGCTCACCGACTGGAGGAGATCGTCGACATGCCGCTCGTCGAGGGCCTCGCCCGCCTGGCGTCCGTGCCGGGCATCGGCCCCTGGACCGTGGCCGAGGTGGCGCTCCCCGCCCTGGGCGACGTCGACGCCGTTCCCGTGGGCGACTACCACGTGAAGAACGCCGTGGCGTGGGCGCTGGCCGGCGAGCCGAGGGCCACCGACGAGCGGATGCTGGAGCTCCTGGAGCCCTGGCGGGGCCACCGGGCCGTCGTCTTGCGCCTGCTCGCCCTCGAGGGTTCGGGCGCCCCCAAGTTCGGGCCCCGCCAGCGGGTGCAGCCCATCGCCCGCTACTGAACCGCGCTCCGCGACTTGGGGATGGGCCGGTGGTACCGTCGGATTCGCATGGTCGCTCGGCGCCCCATCCTTTCCGTGGCCGCTGAGGCCCTGGATCCGCACGACGACGCAGGGCCCGGTCGGGGTACCGTCGCCGTCCTGCGTCCGCGCCGTCTCCGAGCCGTCGGGTTGCCCGAGGCGGGCCCGTGGCGGCAGGCGCTGGTGAAGGGTGCGGTGGCGTACGTGATGTCCCGCCTGGTCGTCCTGGTGGCGGGTGGCCTGGTGGCCGCGGCCGAGGCGTACCGTGCCATCCAGGACGGCCTGCCGAAGCCCGCGGGCGCCGGCTCGTTCGTGATGCGCACGCTCACCTCGTGGGACGGCCTCTGGTACCTGGCCATCAGTCGCGAGGGCTACCCGCGGTCGGTCGTCCCGAACGTCACGTACTTCGATGGCGAAGCCCGCGCCGCGTTCTTCCCCGCCTTCCCCTGGATCGTCCGGGTCGCCGACCACGTGCTCCCCGGCGGCGACACGGCCGCGGCCCTCCTGGTCAACGCACTGTTCGGCGCGGTGTTCGTCTTCCTGGTCGGCATGTTGGCCCGCCGCCTGTTCGACGCCCGCGTCGCCGGGCGCGCCATGGTGCTCGTGTGCCTGTTCCCCGGCAGCTTCGTGCTGTCGTTCGCCTACGCCGAGGCGCTTTTCCTCATGCTCGCCGCCTTCGCACTCCTGTGCCTGGTGGAGCACCGGTGGTGGTGGGCCGGGGTGGCTTCGGCGATCGCCACCGCCACGCGGCCGAACGGGGTTGCCCTCGTCGTCGCCTGCGTCGTGGCCGCCGGCGCCGTGTGCTGGCGCGAGCGGCGCGTCGTGCTCGGCCCGTTCGGGGCCGTGCTGCTGTCGCCGCTCGGCTTCGTGGCGTTCCAGGTCTACCTCGGTCAGCGCACCGGCGAGACGCTCGTGTGGTTCCGCGTCCAACGCCAGGCCTGGGAGGAGGGGGCGAGCTTCGGCTGGACGGCCGTCACCAAGACGTGGAGCTTCACGCTGCACCCCTTCGTGTCGGCCGTGAACACCATCACGGCGCTGTGCGTCGTGGCCACCATCGGTCTCGCCGTCGCCATCCGCCGGGCCCACCTCCCGCACGCCGTCAGCGCCTACTCGTGGGCGGTGCTCGCGCTGATGCTCCTGCCCGCCACCGTGACGGCCCGCCCGCGCTTCCTGCTCACCGCCTTCCCGGCGCTCATCGCGTTCGCGGCGGTGTGGCCGTCGCGGCGTCCCGACGGTTCCCGCGACAGCGACTGGTGGGCCATGCTCCTCGCGCTCAACGGAGCCGGGCTGGTGGCCGTGACCACGCTGTACGGCGTGTGGGCGGCCATCCCGTGAACCGGTGACCGGGGCGTCGGCGCGCGCCCGCCCCACCGCGGCGCGGCCGCTCCTCGTGCTCGCTGCGCTGGCCTACGGACCCGCGCTGTCCACCGCACCCGGCGTCGTGGCGGCCGACACGAAGCACTACCTCGTGCTCGACCCCGGTCGTCTGCTCGCCACCGCGGCGTCGCTGTGGGACCCGGGCCAGTTCGGTGGGCACGTGACCCACCAGCAGGTGGGCTACCTGTGGCCGATGGGGCCCTGGTTCTGGCTCGGGCAGGCGGTCGGTCTTCCCGCCTGGGTGACCCAACGCCTGTGGCTCGGCACGCTGTTCCTGGCCGCCGGCATGGGCATGCGGTGGCTGGCCCGCCTGATCGGTCTCGGGGGGCCGGCACCGCTGGTGGCGGCCGCGGCCTACCAGCTGTCGCCCTACGTGCTCTCGTACGCCAACCGGACGTCGGGGCTGCTGCTGCCGTGGGCCGGGCTGCCGGCGCTGACCGCATGCACGATCCTCGCGGTCAGGCGTGGCGGTTGGCGATGGCCCGCGGTCGCCGGCCTCGTGGCCGGCACCGTCGGCGGGATCAACGCCACCGCGCTGGTGCTGGTGGCGGTGGGGCCTGCGCTGTGGTTGGTCGCCGAGTTCCGCCACGCGCCGCGGCGCGTGGCCGCCGCCGCCACCCGGCTGGCCACCTGCGTGACGGCGACGGCGCTGTGGTGGGCGGTGCCGCTGGTGCTCGAGGCGCGCTACGGCGCCGACGTGCTGGCCTACTCCGAGACGATCGGCGCCGTGTCGACGACGGCATCGGCGCCGGAGACGCTGCGGGGCCTCGGCTACTGGCTGTTCTACGGCGGCACCGTCGACGGCCCGTGGAACAGCGCGGCGGGGCCCTACCTCACGAACCCCGCTCTCATGGCGCTCGGCCTCGTGCTGGCCGCCGCCGGGTTGGGGGGCCTGGCCTTGTGGCGCGGACCCGGCCGACGGTGGCTCGCCGTCCAGGCCTTCGTCGGCGCCGTCGCCGCGACGCTGGCGTTCCCGCCGGGCGCCGGGTCGCCGCTCGGGCACGCCGTGCTCCGCCTCGGCGCACGCTCGACCGCGGTCCTGGCGCTGCGCAGCTCGACCCGCGCCGTGCCGCTGCTCGTGCTGAGCCTCGCCGTGGGCCTCGGGCTGCTCGTGGACCGGCTGGCCAGCCAGCTCCCGGCGGCTCGACGACGGTGGGTGGCGCCGGCGGCCGTCAGTCTCCTCGCGCTGAACCTGCCGACCGTCTTCGACGGTGGCCTGGTCGACGCGTCACTGCGCCGGCCGTCGACGGTGCCGTCGTGGTGGCGGCAGACGGCTGACGCCCTCGACGGCGCATCGACGGCCGGCCGCGTCCTCGAGGTGCCGGGCCAGGAGTTCGGCGCCTATCGGTGGGGCACGACCACCGATCCACTGTTGCCCGGGCTCACGGGTCGCAGCGTGCTGACGCGCGACCTGCTGCCCCTCGGGTCGCCCGAGGTGATGAACCTGCTGTGGGCGCTCGACGATCGCTTCCAACAGGGCCGGGCCGAGCCCGCCAGCCTCGCCCCCGTCGCCCGCCTGCTCGGCGTCACCGACGTGGTCGGGCGTCTCGACGCCGCCGACGAGCGGTACCGCACGCCGAGACCGACCGAGGCGCTCGCCGTGCTGGACGACGCACCGGGGCTCGGGCCGACCGTGGCGGAGGGGCCCCCGCAGGTCGCCACGGCCGATCCGCCCCGCATCGACGGGCGTTCGCTGGCGACGCCCGACGGACCGGCCGCCACGCCCCCGGTGGTCATGCGGACGGTGCTCGATCCGCGGCCCGGCACGCGCGTGGTGCCCGCCTCGGGGGTCACGGTCGTGGCCGGTGACGGCGACGGCGTGGTCGACGCCGCCGCCGCCGGGCTGGTCGACGGCCGGTCGGCCCTGCGCTACGCCGGCTCGCTGGCCACCGACGAGGCCGTGGCGCCCGACGCGCCGCTCGTGCTCACCGACACGAACCGTCGCCGCGCCCGCCAGTGGCGCGGCACGCAGGACACCGTGGGCCTCACGGAGACGGCGACGCGCTCGCCCTACGACCGCGACGAAGCCGACGCCCGTCTGCCGCTGTTCGGCACGGGCGACGCGAACCCCGCCCTGCAGACCGTCACCGACCAGCGGGGGGCCGCGGTGAACGCCAGCGCCTACGGCGAACCGAACGCCTACCGCCCGGAGGATCGGCCGGTCCTGGCCGCCGACGGCGATCTCACCACCGCCTGGCGCGTGGCCGATCGGGCCGACCCGGTCGGCCAACGCTGGCGCATCGACCTGCCGGCGACGAGACCCGTGCCGACCGTGCGGCTCGTCCAGCCCCAGCGTGCCGCCAACCGGTGGCTCACCGAGGTCGTCGTACGCACGGCCGGGCGGCGCGTCCGCGTCGCGCTCGACGACTCCTCGCGCACGTCCGCCGGCCAGGTGATCGCCGTCGACGACCCGGCGTCGTCGTGGCTCGAGATCGAGTTGACGGCCACGTCGACCGGCGCCACGCCGAGCTCGTTCGGCCTCGACGCCGTCGGCTTCGCCGAGGTCGACCTCGGGGTCCGCGTCGACGAGGTCGTGCGGCTCCCGCTCCCACCCTCGACCGGGGCCGGCGTGACGGCCGACCGTCCGACGGCCGTGGTGCTGACCCGCGAGCGGGTCGACCCGGCCGAACGGTGGCGCGCCGATCCCGAGGCGGCGCTGGTGCGCTCGTTCACGTTGTCCGAGCCGATGGACGCACCCACGATCACCGTCGAGGCCCGGCTCCACCAACACGCCGACGACGACACCTTGCGGTCCGTGCTCGGACAGCCCGCCACCCCCGCGGTCCGCACGTCGTCCCGGCTCGCCGGTGTGGCTGCCGCCGCAGGCGATGCCGCGTTCGACGGCGACCGCGCCACGGCGTGGACCAGCGCGGTCGACGACGCCGAAGGCGCCTGGTGGGAGATCGATCTGGGGGCCGCTCGGCCGCTCGGCCGAGTGACCGTGCGCACGGTGTCGGGCGCCAACCGAAGCACGGTCAGGCGTGTCACCGCGCGCGTCGACGGTGGTGAACCGGTGCCGGTCGACGTCGGGCCAGACGGTACCGGCACCGTCGATCTGGGCGCCGTGCCGGGCCGAGTGGTGCGCGTGACCGTCGACGGGATCGAGGCCCGCGTGGGCACGGACCGCCGCTACGGCGAGATCGTCACGCTGCCGGTCGCGCTGGCCGAGGTGACGATGGCCGACGTGGCGCCGCTCGCCCCCCTCTCGACCGTCGACACCGGCTGCCGGGACGACCTGCTGACCCTCGACGGGCGCGCGGTCCCCGTGCGCATCCGGGTGTCGGCGGCCGAGCTCGTGCGCGGCGCCACCGTCGCGGCCGAACCGTGTGGTGCCCTCGGGTCGCTCGGCGTGGGCGCGCACGAGCTGCGCGCCGCCAAGGGAGCGCGCACGGGGATCGACCTCGATCGCGTCGTGCTCCGCGCCCACTGGCCGACCACGGCGCCGCCCCCACCCGTCGGCAGCGACGTCCTCGTCCGCTCCCGCACGCGCACGTCGGCGACGCTCGACGTGCCGGCCGGGGACGACGTGCGATGGCTCGTCTGGGGCGAGGGTCGCAACGACGGCTGGCACGCCACCGCCTCCGGCGTCGACCTCGGCCCGCCGCGTTCGCTCGTCGGCGGCGGCAACGCCTGGCTGCTCCCGGCGGGGTCGGCGACCACGGTGCACGTCGAGTGGCGTCCGCAGCGGTGGGTCCGTGCGTCGTTCGCCGCATCCGCCGTCGGTGCGGTGGGGTGCCTGCTGCTCGTCGCGGTTCCGCGCCGTCGACGCCGCACCACGACGGCACCGCCCGAGGAGACCCCGGCCCCGTTCGCGTCGCTGGGTGGCGGTGCGCCCGGGCGCTGGGGGGCCGCCGGTGCGGTCGCCGCCACCGCGCTCGTGATCCATCCCGTGTACGCCGCCGGGCTCCTCGTGCTCTGGCTCGCGTGGCGCCGCTCAGACCGCGTCGCTGCCGCCGCCGGGCTCCTGGGGCCCGCCCTCGCGCTCGGGGTGGGCGGGTACGTCGTCGTCCGCCAGGTCGTGTCCCGCCCCGTCGCCGGCTTCGGCTGGCCCCTCGCCTTCGACGCCGCCCACCGGCCCGGCCTCGCCGCGGTCGCCGTCGTGCTGCTCGTCGGGCTGGGCCGCGGCGCGAAGGCGCCGCCCGAGGGCCACGACGAGATCGCCGGCCGGGAGTGTGGCGAGGGGCACCAGGGGTAGGTGGAACCGCGTGTCGCCGAAGAACGGCCACACCGCCACGAGCAACCCGGCGAGGGCCGCCAGCAGCGTCATCCGGCCGGGCCGGCGTGACCGGAGCCACCGCCAGGAACCGACCAGGGTGAGCGCCACCAGCGCCCACCACCACCCGTCGGCCGTCGTACGCAGGAACCGTTCGACGCTCGGGTGTCCGTCCGACAACCAGCGGTCCTGCTCGTAGGACTGCACGGCGCGGAGCCCGTCGTGGTCCGAGCGGAGCGTCCAGAACGTGCGGTCCCACACCAGACCCACCTGACGGAGGGGATCGTCGAGCACCCAGCGGGCGGCGCGACGCGTCAACGTCGCGTCGCGTTCCGCCTCGGGGGTGCCTC